>JAOTYQ010000372.1 GCA_029861725.1 Acidimicrobiia bacterium
CCTCGTCGCCGGGACTCCCGACCTCGGATCGAACACCGACGAGGTGACGCTCCTCTTCGCCTTCCCGGAGGGAGCCGACGACCTCGCAGTGGTGGCTGGGGCCAACAGCGGCGCCTCCGAGAGCTTCCCCTTGGTCCTCCCGAACTGACCGCCCACGACATCGGACGAGGGGTGCAGTCAACCAGCCGAGGTCATGGCCATTCGGCCCTAGCACGGGCCCGGTCCGGTCTCCAAGTGGCCGTGGAGGCCGCGTTGCTCGGTCCGCTCGCCGAGCTCGATCGCCTCCAGCAGGTGCATGGCAATGTCACCCACCCGCACCTGCTCCTCCTCCACGCCGTGCCCCTTGACGCCGTCGTCCATCATGACGTAGCAGAACGGGCAGGCGGTGGCGACGCGGCTCGCGCCGGTGGCGATCAGCTCACGAGACCGCTCGTCGTTGACCTTCGTGCCGATGTCCTCCTCCATCCACATCCGGGCTCCGCCCGCACCGCAGCACATGCCCTTGGTGCCGTTGCGGCCCGCTTCCACGATCTGGACGCCCTTGAGCGAGCCGATCACGTTGCGGGGGGCAAGATAGACGTCGTTGTGGCGGCCGAGATAGCAGGAGTCGTGATACACGATCCGCTCCTCGAGTGTGGCGCTCGACACATCGAGCTTGCCCTCGGCGATCAGCCACTCGATGAATTGGCTGTGATGGACGACCTCATAGTTGCCCCCGAGTTGGGGATATTCGTTCATCAGCGTATTGAAGCAATGGGGGCACTGGGTGATGATCTTGCGGACCCCAAGCCCGTTCAAGGTCTCGACGTTCTGCTTGGCCAGCATCTGGAAGATGTACTCGTTGCCGGAACGGCGAGCCGGGTCGCCGGTACACAGCTCGGCCGGGCCGAGGATGGCGAAGTCGATCCCCGCCCGCTCCAGGAGCTTCGACATCGCCTGGGTGACCTTCTGGTTCTTGTCGTCGAAGCTGCCGGCGCAGCCCACCCAGTAGAGGTACTCGTGGGTGAACGGCTCGGTGAGCGCATCGCCTTCGAGCACGTCGACCGGTAGCTCCTTGGCCCAGTCGGCTCGGGTCGTCTGGCTGATGGCCCACGGGTTCGACGAGTTCTCCATCGAGCGGAAAGCGGTGCCCAACTCGGTCGGGAAGTTCGACTCCATCAGCGTCAGGTAGCGACGCATGTCGAGGATCTTGTCGAGGATCTCGATGTTGACCGGGCAGATCTCGTCACACGCTTTGCACGAGGTGCACGACCAGACCTCCTCGGGCTGGATCCGCTCGAACACCCAGTTGGCCTCCACCTTGATCTCGGTGTCGACGCCGATCGGGGGCGACACCGCCGGGTCGCCGGTGCGGGCCATGACCTCACCTGTCTTCAGCACGATCTCACGAGGATCGAGGGGCTTCCCGGTGGCGTGAGCCGGGCAGACCGAGGTGCAGCGGCCGCACATCGTGCACGCGTCGGTGTCGAGCAGCTGCTTCCAGGTGAACGACTCGACCGTCGAGGCCCCGAACGTCTCCAGCTCGGTGGTCTCCAGATCGGGGAGCGGCTTCATCGCCCCCTTCGGGCGATCCCGGTCGGAGAGGTACATGTTGAGCGGCGAGGTGAACATGTGCCGCAGCATCGTCCCGGGGATGATCGCCAGGAACGCGCAGAAGCTGAGCACGTGGGCGATCCACCAGGCCTGGTGCCACCCCGACAGGTTGTCGGACGAGTCGACGAGTTGGGCCAGCGGATACCCGACGACCGACCACTGCTCGTACTCGGGGTTGCCCTCCAGCGCGATGCGGAACGCCTCGGCCCCGAAGCCGGTCACACCGATCGCGGTGAGGACACCGAGGATCACGGCGTGCTCGGGGCGGGTCTTGATACTGATCCGGTAGGGCCGCCAGCTGCGGGGCCCGTAGCGACGGACGATGGCGATCACCATCCCCAGGAGGAACCCGATGCCGGCGAGGTCCCCGATCAGGGCGTAGGCTCGGTAGACGTCACCGTTCAGGAACTTGAGGCTCTCCGGAACCTGATGGTTGATCTCCAGGACCGTCGTCACGGCCAGCAGGACCAAGAAGTTGAAATAGATCAGCGAGTGCATGATCCCAGCCCCCGGCTCCCGCAACAGGGTCTGCATGTAGATCCCGGATCGGAAGTCGGCGAGGCGCTTCTTCAGGTTCTTCGGGGTCGTCGCCCGGCGATCGGGGGCGCCCCGCTCCCAGTTCTTCACCCGGTACGAGAACTGGACCGAGCCCCAGAGGATCAGGATGGGCACGACCGTGTAGAACGCCAGCCGCAACGCTGAGGGGATGTTCTCGAACACCTCCCGCTGGACCTCGGAGTCGTCGTGGAACTGGAAGACGGTGGCAGCGATGCCCGATAGCACCGTCACGATGGCTATCAACACCCCGACACCGAGCCACAACTGGCTCGCCCTCGGTCCGGCCGCCGCCGTGTCGGTCGCTTCGATATCGGTCGCAGGCGCATCCATACGAGGGGCCAAACTAGTGGCCAGAACAGCGGCGCGGCGGATTTTGATGGCCAGTCGCAACGGTGCTGCTAGGTTCGGGCCCATGCAACTGGTCACGGCCGTCATCAAGCCTCACCTCCTCGAAGAGGTGAAGGAGGCCCTCCGGGGAGAGGGCATTTCGGGAATGACCGTCAGCGAGGTCAAGGGCTTCGGTCGTCAGGGCGGGCACACCGAGACCTACCGGGGGGCCGAGTACCGGGTCGACTTCGTCCCGAAGATGAAGCTCGAGATCGTCGTCGAGGACGACGAGGCGGGCCGGGTGGCCGAGGCGATCGCCGGGGCGGCCAACACCGGCAAGATCGGTGACGGCAAGATCTGGGTCACCCCGGTCGACACCCTCATCCGGATCCGCACCGGCGAGGTCGGCGCCGACGCCATCTGAGCTGGGCCCCGGGGCGAGCGAGGTCGTCGCCGACGCCAGTCCCCGCCGAAATATGTAGGCCCATCCCCCTCTCCGGGGGCTCTGGCAACGAATTTCGGTAGGAGCAGAGGAGTGGCCCGGCCCGGGCTCAGTCGCTTGCCAGCTCCGCCAACACCGCCAGCTCGGTCTCGGTGGGCGGCGGGGCGAGCTCGGAGCGGTACGCTCCGGTCCCCACCTGCCAGGCCGCGAACGCTTCGGCGAAGTCGCCCGCACCGGTGGCGAAGTCCGACGCTCGGCTGTCGGGCCACCACGGCGCGTCCTCGATCCCTCGGGCCTCCTGCCACCGCTCGCGGTCGTCGCCGTCGTTGAGGGTCACGTCGATCGCGTGGCCAAGCTCATGGGCGATCACGTGCGCCAGCAGCTCGGTGGATTGCTCGTCCCGAACGTAGATGTCGATCACCGATTCCCGCGTGAGCGTGTAGCCGTAGGCTCCGTCGGTGCCGTCATGGAATCGGATTTCCCAGCCGGGTAGGCGGTCGCGCCACGGGTAGGTGAGAGAGGCCAGGGCTTCGGTCGCGCGGTCCCGCAGCGCAACGCTGTCCCAGTCGATGCCGGCGGTGTCGTCCGTTGCCCCGTCGCCCGCAGGGATGACGCTGGTGGGCACGGTTGGCGTTAGTGCGGTCGTGGCTGCTGCCGATGGATCGGTGGTCGCTGGTGCACCTGGCGGCACCGTCGTCGCCGTTGCGCTGGTCGATGGCGGCAGCCGTGGTGGAGTCGTCGAGCCGATCCGTGGCAGTGTTCCGGGGCCGGTCCCATCCGGGGGGCCGATGGCGGGACCGACCCCGACGGCGGCTTGGTCGGCGGTGGTCCTTGCGGCCTCGAACCGTGCGGCTGCGGCGGCCCCTCCCAGCGAGAGGACGACGATCGCCACTACCAGGGAGAGGTTCGAGGTTCGCAACGGCCGGCCTTCATCGAGATCAGACCGTACGGTTGGCGGTGGAGCGCGACGAGAGCGAAGGCCCTCAGGCCCGTGGCTTCGGTGTGGTCCGGCCGGCTCAGCGGTCGGTGGGCAGGCTCGCCGGTTGTCCGGTCGGTTGCGTCCGGCGTCGGGGTCGGCCAATAGGCTGAACGGCCATGGAGCTGCACCTCGATCCGCACCCGTCGTTCACCGGTCGATCCGGACCGGTGCTGGTGGTCGTGGCCGACGGTGTCGGTCTCGCTCCACCCGGGCCGAGCAACGCCGTCGAGCTGGCCCACACGCCGAACCTCGATGCCTTGATCAGCTCCGAGCACTCAACCCCGCTGGCGGCCCACGGGACAGCCGTTGGGCTTCCGACCGACGACGACATGGGCAACAGCGAGGTCGGCCACAACGCCATCGGTGCCGGCCGGATCTTCGCTCAGGGGGCGAAGCTGGTTAACCAGGCGCTCGCCGACGGGTCGCTCTTCACCACCGACGTATGGCAAACGGCGATCAAAGGGGCGAAGACCGCCACCCTTCACCTGATCGGGCTCCACAGCGACGGCAACGTTCACTCCCACATCGACCACCTCTACAAGCTGTTGGAGCAGGCGGCCGCCGAGGGCGTGGTTCGAGCCCGGTTACACATCCTGCTCGACGGCCGGGACACGCCGTCCCGGTCAGCGCTCGGCTACATAGCGACCACCGAGGCGGTGTTGCAGCGGCTGGGCGACGAGCACGGGGTCGACTACCGGATCGCGTCGGGCGGCGGTCGGATGACGATCACCATGGACCGCTACGGGGCCGACTGGGACATGGTCAAGCGCGGCTACGACTGCCACACCTACGGCATCGGCCGGCGGTTCGTGTCGGCCACCGATGCCGTCGAGACGATGTACGCCGAGACCGACGACGGCGATCAGTATCTCGACGCCTTCGTCGTCGTCGACGATGACGGGGAACCGGTCGGGCCGATGGCCGATGGTGACTCGGTGATCATGTTCAACTTTCGCGGTGACCGGGCCATCGAGATCTCCCAGGCGTACGAGGCCGAGGAGTTCACCGGTTTCGAGAGGGGCGACCGGCTCGAGCTGTTCTTTGCCGGGATGCTGCAGTACGACGGCGACGCGCTCGTGCCGAGGCGGTTCCTGGTCGACCCGCCCGCCATCGACCGGACGATGGGGGAGTACCTGTGCGCCGAAGGTGTGCCGTCGTTCGCCATCTCCGAGACCCAGAAGTTCGGGCACGTGACCTATTTCTGGAACGGGAACCGGTCCGGCTACATCGACGACTCGCTGGAGACCTACATCGAGATCCCCTCCGACAACGTTGAGTTCAACAAAACCCCGGGCATGAAGGCGAGGGAGATCACCGACGCCACCATCGAACTGCTCGAGAGCGGCAGGTTTCGGTTCGGCCGGTTGAACTTCGCCAACGGCGACATGGTCGGCCACACCGGGCTGCTCGACGCCACCGTCGAGGCGATGGAGGTGGTCGACGAGTGCGTCGGCCGGTTGGTGAAGGTGATCGACGACCTCGGCGGCGTGCTCGTCTTCACCGCCGACCACGGCAACGCCGACATCATGTTCACCGAGTCGGCCGACGGCGAGCGGTCGCCGATGACGTCGCACACCCTGTCGCCGGTGCCGTTCGCCATCCACGACCCGAGCTACGACGGGGAGTACCGGCTGGGCTCGGTCGAGAAGCCTGGGCTCGCCAACATCGCCGCCACCGTGCTGAACCTCCTGGGGTTCGTGGCCCCGGCCGACTACGAGCCCAGCTTGGTCACCTTCGAGTAGTTCGGGGTCGCGCCACCAAAGTGCTTGTTGTTGGGTCTATGCTGCCTGGCGGCGGGCGTGGGGCATAACGAACTTTGCAGTGCCGCAGAGGAGGCCCCGATGGCAACCCATGATCCCGAGCGCGACCCGATCTGGTCACGACTGGGAACGACGTGCGCCTACCTCCTCGCGGTCGCGACGCTCATCGCCGTCGCCACCACGGGCACCGACGCGGTCACCGAGGGACCGATCGTGGAGGCGATCGCGGCGCTTCGGTGAGTGCGGTGGAGAGGCGAGGCGTTGACTGATCTGATGTAGGCGGGTCGCTGCGCTTCGGTGAAACGCGGTAAGAAGGGACCAATCGTGGACGCGGCCAGGGCGCTCGACGGACAGACGGATTCTGTTGCCAGGCCTGCTGAGCTCGAACCTCAGTGAGAGCTCGTTACCCCTGATCCCTGAACGAAGGCGAGGTAAGACGAAATAGTCGACCTAGGCACGCCTTGAGGCGTTCGTCCACCGGCTGCAGGAGGCTGACCAGCTGCCGGGCGCAGGGCGACAGCGCTGAGATGTG
>JAOTYQ010000373.1 GCA_029861725.1 Acidimicrobiia bacterium
CCGCACAGATGGATGGTCACCGATCGGGAAACCGGCAACGGACCCGTGAACAGAACCCCGCCTACAGGCCGACTCACCCCACGTCCTACGCCTGACCCTCAATCAATACTCTGACCCTCAATCAATGCGCCGATGATGGCCAGGAGCACGGCGAAGGAGTGCCGGAAGCGACGCACCGAGATCAGTGCAACGAGCATGCCGATTCGCAAGACCCGAAGGAACGACGAACCGAGTACCGCAACGCCATCGGCGATCGAGGTGAGGGTGCTGTTGCGGAGATCGACGAACTGCTACAAGATCCAGTTGTCCCGATCGGTCCACCAATCGGTGGTCTCCGGAAAGGCGAACAGTGAGATCCTGATGACGACGATGGTGACGCCGCCAAGTAGCCACAGCCCTCCAGCCGTGCGTAGCTCACCGAGTTCGCGGAGTCCCCGATCGACCTTGGCGGATTCCCGCAGTTCCCCCTGCACTTCCTCCATCGGACCCCGCTCTTGATCTGTGCAACGTTTAACCAGAGGTGCTGAACTCGCGCTCGCCCTCGTCATGTGGGGACGGAGGCGTTCGGCGGCCTTAGATCGGTCCGTTGGCGGGCAGGGCTGATGCTCGGTCGAGTTCCGATACATGATGTCCGGTCACTCACCGAGGTCGTTGCCTTCGTTGAGTCCAGCGACTCAGAGCAGGTGATTATTTGCGACGTCGATAACACACTGGCACCACAGGGAGCCTCGCTTCCGGAATTCGGGAGGCTAGTCAACGCGGCGATCGACCGCTTGGACGAGAATCAACACGTTGCCCGGGTCATCGCACTCACGAACGGCCCCCAGCGCGACGTTGAGAGGATGGTGAGCCGCGGGAACAAGCCCTGGACAAGCCGGCGCCGGCTCGGCCTCGCGGGAAACGTGGCGCCTATCGTCGTGGTCGGCGACCAGCTCCTCACCGACGGCGTCCTCGCGTGGCGGTTGCGAGCGACATTCCTACATCTTGTCATCGACGATGAAACTGAGGAACCTCGCCAGGCAACCATGCGTCGTCTGGGCCGCATCGTCGGTGGGATGCTCTTCA
The DNA here is from genome assembly GCA_029861725.1 of Acidimicrobiia bacterium. Classification (GTDB taxonomy): domain Bacteria; phylum Actinomycetota; class Acidimicrobiia; order Acidimicrobiales; family SZUA-35; genus CADEDH01. The sequence goes on from JAOTYQ010000373.1 coordinate 1,066, forward strand.
GTAGAAAGGAATGAGCGGCCGTTCCCAGTCTCTGACCGATGCCTCCACCGGTCGGGTTCGAACACGAGTACCGTGACGATGAAGCGCCGGGATCACCAGATCTGGACTTCGAAGCGGTCAGGCCCGAGATTCACCGAGGGAGTGGGATGTCACCACTTGAAGCTGAGACGGGAGCCGAGCGGCGGCAGCCTTCAACGGCTGGTATGACTGGCTCGAGCCGGTGATGTGGGTTCTACAACAGGTCCGAGTCACCGGTACGCCGATTGTGGCCGCCGTGGTCGTGTACTACTTCACTCGGCGGCGGCAGTACCTGGTGGCTTCTGCGGCGATTCTTCCGCTGAAGCTGGTAATTGAAAAGGGAGTATTGAAGAAGCTCGTCGAAAGAGATCGTCCGTTCGAGTCCGTCGGTGCTCACATCAACGTCCGGGGTCCGGCCTTCGAGGGCCTCAGCTTTCCCTCTGGTCACACGACAACCATCTTTGCAATCAGTGTTCTTCTGTCGGCGACGGGCACTCTTTTCGCCGTCGTGTTGTGGTACGCCTTGTCGAACCGAGTCGCCGATGAGCAACGAGAAGAAGTGGTCGCCCAGCCATGATCGCTCCGGCACCGCCGGAGACCATCCGCAGGGTCTTTGTGACGGATGCGCCACACCACCGCGATCACATTCGTTCCCCCGTCGATGTCTTGCGGTTAATCGTCGCAGTCGCGTTGGTCTTCACCGGTGTGTTCGTGGCCAACGTGTTCGATTCGTCGTTCCTCGGGCTTAGTGAGGACGGTGCCAGCGCTCTCGCTGGTCTTCCGGCGTGGGTGCGTCAGGTTCCGGCCACTGTGCTGGCCGTCGCCGTCCTGTCCACCATCATCGGCGCATTGCTCTGGGCCCTCGCCACTACGAGGTTTCGTCGCTTTCTCATGCTTCTCATAGGGGTGGTTCTGGCCAGCAGCCTGAGCGTGGCCGTTGGTGATGCAATCTACGCTCTCGTCGACGGCCCGGTTCGCGCCGCATTCGACAACCCCCCCGATCGTTGGCGGTTCCCGATCACTGGTGACCGGATCCGGCCGGGCGATCCGGTGCTCGCCGCGGCAGTTGCAGTGTTGGGAATATCGACATCGTGGCTTCGTCGATCGTTGACGCAGCGCTTGGCGCTGGTCGTAGTTGGCTACGTCGTCATGGCTACAATTGTCGCCGGCGTGCCGGCGCTAGGCCTGTTGAGCGACCTTGGGCTTGGCCTGGCAGTGGCCTCAGCCTTGTTGCTGGCATTCGGGCGACACGATCTCGCTCCAAACAGGGAAGAGATTCACGAGGCGCTCAAGTCGATTGGCGTCGACCTCAGCGAATTGGACCACTTGGAGGTCGACGCAAGAGGATCGGCCCCGTGGATCGGGACCTCGGTACAGGGCGACCGCATATTCGTGAAGGCCCTTGGCCGGGACGAGCGCAGCGCCGACCTGATGTTCAGGGCCTACCGATGGTTCAGGCTGCGAAAGACCGGAGATCATCGCCCCTTTGTCAGCCTCCGCCGAGCGGTCGAACACGAGGCATTGGTATCACTACAGGCAGGAGCGCTCGGCATACGGACACCCCGCATACTCGGCGTAACCGATGCGGGCATCGACGGGATGGTGTTGGCCTACGAGGCAATCGATGGCCGTTCGGCCGATCAGCTCGAAGGCATCAACGACGCAGCGCTGGAGTCAATTTGGACGATGGTCAGCTTCCTGCACAGCAAGCGCATCGCCCACCGAGACCTCCGACTGGCCAACGTCTTCCTCGATGAAAACAATGAGCCCTGGATAATCGACTTCGGCTTTTCAGAACTAGCCGCCTCAAACCAGCAGCTAGGGACCGACGTAGCGGAGCTGCTCGCATCGACCGCAGCCGTCGTCGGTGTCGACCAGGCTGTTCGGGCCGCCCATGTGACCTCGGGGGTCGATGAGCTGTCGCGGGCACTGCCCTGGCTGCAGCCGCTCGCGCTCACTACGGCAACACGGGAATCCATCGGCAAGGACGGCGTCCAGGAGATACGGACAACACTGATCGAGCGCTGCCAGATCCCGCCGGAGGAGCCAGCCAAACTTCAGCGCATCGATGGAAGGACGTTATTCATTGTCGCGACGGTGGTCCTCAGCTCGTGGTTCCTCGTCCCGCAGCTGGCCGATATCGATACCATTTGGACCCAGGTCCGGACGGCTTCGATCGAATGGGCGCTCGTGGCGTTCGTGTTCTCGGCTTTTACCTATGTGGCGGCGACGGCCAGTCTCATCGGGGCGATCCCCTACCGGCTGCGTTTCGTGCCTGCGCTGCTCGCGCAGGCCGCCTCGTCCTTCGCGAACCGAGTCACGCCGGCCCGGGTCGGTGGCGTTGCCACCAACATTCGGTACTTCCAGAAAAAGGGGATCCCGACCGCTGTCGGCGTGACCGCTGTTGGACTCAACGCCATCGCCGGACTGTTCATGCACGTTGTGCTTACCCTGACATTCCTTATCCTCAGCGGAGGAAGCCGTGAATCCGGGGGCCTGCCGGTGCCTTCTCCGACCGCAGTGGCAGTCGGTCTGGCGGCCGCCGTCACCATCATCGTCGCATCAATGGCGGTGCCTTTCACCCGAAGCTTGGTTGTCGAGAATGTGCTCCCGCAACTCATGATGGGTTGGCAATCGATGCAACAAATCGGGAGAAGCCCCGGTCGATTGGCTCTCCTTTTTGGGGGCTCAGCGACAATCACACTCGCATATCTGGCGGCTATGGCCGCCAGCCTGGAGGCCTTCGGGTCGACCGCTTCGCTTCCACTGCTCGGTTTGCTCTACCTGACCGGCAGTGCGGTAGCCAACGCCGCACCAACGCCCGGTGGGCTCGGCGCGGCCGAAGCGGCGCTGGTGGCTGCCTTCAGCCTGGTCGAGAAAGCGGCGATCGTGATTCCAGCGGTCTTCCTATTTCGCTTCGTGACGTTCTGGCTACCCATCCTGCCAGGATGGTTTGCGCTGACCTATCTACGAAAGAGTGACCAGATCTGAACCGAGCAGCCGCACGATCGATTTGGTGGTACCTGGGTTCTGATGCAGGCCCACGCAGATCTGGAGACTCGTCAGGGGAGGCACGTCGCGGATCCTGAGGCCACTCCTCGTCGGTGAGCTCTGCTGCCGGACCGACCAGCGTCAGTCGAGCAGATGCGCCTCATTGTTGAACGACTGCAGCGACGGCCCACGGTCGCCGATGCCGATCCGGGTGATCGACGCTTGGGCCACGAACGACCGCCACGAGATCTCGATCCCGACGCCGAGCGCCCAGGCTAGCGCAGCCTTCACCGGTGAAACGTGGGTCACGACCACCACGTCGGTTTCGGTCGCATCGAGCGCCAGCTCGTCGAGCGCGGCGGCGACCCGGCGCCCGAGCTCGGTCAACGTCTCACCGCCGGGCGGCCGGAAGTCGGGATCGGTACGCCACCGAGCCCAGATCTCCGGTGGCACGTCGCGCAGCGGGCGGAGGTCGAAGTCGCCGTAGTCGAGCTCGATCAACCTCTCGTCGATCTCCGGTTCGGCGACGATGACGGCCGCAGTCTCGACGCAGCGTCGCAGCGGGCTCGAAACGACCCGAGGGCTGGCTGGCAGCGCCGCCGCGATCCTTGCCGCCTGCGCTCGCCCGACGGCGTCGAGCGCAGGATCGGCCCGCCCGAGCAGGAGACCACTGGCGTTGGCCTCGGTTCGTCCGTGCCGGACCACGTACAGGGTCATGGCGCCACCCTAAGGCTCGGGCTCACCGCAAAACCTCCCGGGCGAGGTGCCCCTCACGCACCAGCAGCGATCGGTTCGCCGGTGAAGCCAAGCCGTAGCGTCGCCAAGCCCAGACCGCCAGCCCGACCGCGGCCAGCTCCATCCCGATCAGCAGCAGCGGCGAGCGCCCGGCGACCGGGAGCCCCGAGGGCAAATCGGTCCCGAACGCCGGCCACCAGAACAGCTCGGAGTCGGTCCAGGTCCCGTCGAGAACGAGGTGGAGGAACATGCCGATCGGCAGGCCGAGCAATCGGCGCCGGAGGAGCCGGCGGTTGACGGTAGTCACCATCACCAGGAACAGGAGTGCGACCGAGCCGATCAGCGTGTGCAGGATCGAGGGTCGCCCGGCGGCGGCTTCGACCAAGGGAAGCAGCGCCCCGACGATGACGAGCCGGTAGTCGACCAGTGGGCTGCGAAAGACCTCGGCCACCAAAACCGGAGCCGCTACGGCGAACCAGAACATCACGGTGAACCAGTTCAGCGGACGAGGAGGCGGCCGCACTCCTCGCAGGTGACGACCGCATCCTCCGGCGCCTTGCCGAGCTGATCGACCGCAACCGCCGACAGCTGCATGTGGCAGCCGTCGCAGCGGCCGTCGACCAATCGTGCCACGGCGACGCCGTCGAACTGGCCGGACAGCGCCTCGTAGCGGGCCAGGAGCTCCGGGACAGCGGGAGCGGCGGTTCGTGCCCGCTCCTGTTCAACGGCTTCGATCTCGGCCTCGATCTCGGCGGCCGCAGCCCGGAGCTCATCGTCGACGTTCCGGCTGGCAGCCTCGGCGGTCTCGAGCTCGGCCCGGGCGGAGGCCAGCTCGGCGTCGATCAGCTCGAGCTGCTCCATGATCTCCAGCTCTTGATCCTCCAGGCCCCGTTGGCGGTCGAGGAGTCCCGCCGCCTCGTCCTGGAGGGCGAGGAGCTCCTTCGTCCCGGTGACCGAGCCATCGTAGAGCTTGCCGTCGACCTGCGTCCGCTTAGCCTCGATCGTTTCCACCTCGTCGCTGAGCTTCTTCAGGTTGCGATCGAGCTGGTGCCTTCGGTCCTCGATCTCGCCCGAGACCTCCTGGACGTCGTGGACGGCCTTCTGAGCGGCTGCTACCTGCTGCCGCAACGGATGCGTGACCAGCCGGTGCCGAAGCTGGGTGAGGTTGAGGTCCAGCGCCTGCACCTCGAGGATCTGCTCATAGGCCGGTGATGCCACGCCGCCTACCGGTCCGGGTCGGACGTCGGGAACGTCGGCGGGGGGTCTGGCTGGGTCGGCGGCGGCGTCGTCGGCTGGGGCTGGGGTTGTGGTTGGGGCGGGTTCGGGCGACTCGGCCCGTCCGGATTGCCGTTACCGTTGCCGTTGCCGTTGCCGTTGCCGA
>JAOTYQ010000019.1 GCA_029861725.1 Acidimicrobiia bacterium
TCGCTGACCTGAATCACTGCGCCGCCTCCCGGGCGGCTGGGTCGTGCGCCGCCTCCCGGGCGGCTCTGCGCCGGGCGGCGACCGCCTTGCCGTCGTGGTGGCGGTGCGGTTTGTCGGTGTTGGGTGCCAGGAAGTCCACATCGGCGGTGATCACGTGATCCCGCCGGACCAGCCACAGCCGGTCGCCCTCCCCGCGACGAAGGTGAGTCTCGCGCGACAGCACGAGCGCCAGCTCGTCGTTGGCCGCCTCCAGCGAACCGGCGTGACGGAACTCGTCACGTCCGTCCTTCTTCAAGAACACCTCGTACACCGGCATGACAGCCGTCGTCCTCCCCGGGCGTCAGCCCCGCATCACCTCGACGGTCTCGGAACAGGTCGGGCAGCGGTGGACCGAGCGGCACCGGCTCGGCCCGAACATCGACTGCTCGATGGTCGGCTCGCCACAGCGCGGGCAGTTCACCGGATCTCGGCCGATCTGCACCGCCACGGTGAAGCGCTCCGCCAACGCTCGGCGGGCGTCGTCGCTGACCCGATCGATCGACCACAGCGGCGACGTCAACCAATCGACCGTCACGGAGTGCACCCCAGGAACCGACCCGACCGCTCGCTCGACGTCCTCGGCGATGACCGCGAGCGCCGGGCAGCCCGTGAACGTCGGTACGAGACCGATCGTGACCGCACCGTCGGCGTCGATCTCCAAGCGCTCGAGCAAGCCCAGGTCGACGATCGAGATACTGGGATACTCCGGGTCGTCGACCGAGGCGACCGCCCGGTGGACGTCGAGCTCCGAGGCCGCAGCTTCGAGCGGGGCGGTGCTCATGCCGGCACCGGCACCCGATCGAGCGCGTCGCGAACCCAGCTCGACCGCTCCCAGTTGTCGGCGGCATCGCCGATCCGCCGAGCCGAATCGGGGCCACCCTGTACGAACGTGCGCTTCAGGGGCTCCCAGTCGATCTCGCCGATGATCCACTTCTCGGCATCGTCGTCGTAGTGGAGCCCAGGGTCGGGAATGGTGAAGCCGTAGCTCTGGAGGAGCGGCACGAACTTCTGCACCCAGCCATCGCGAAGCACCTCGTTCCGCTCCGACTTGATGTGCCACCGCAGCAGCACGTCCCCCGGGCGGCTATCTGGCCCGAACAGCTGGAGCGACGGCCACCACCACCGATCGATCGACTCCTGGAACATGCTCCGTTGCTTGTCGGTGCCCTCGGCGATGCGGAGCATCCGATCCTCGCCGAGGCGCATGTGGAAGCCCTCTTCGGCGATGATCCGCCGGAGCGTCCGCCGGTACGGCCCGTAGGAGCAGTTCTTGAACACCGCCTGCTGGCTCGCCAGGGCCGCGGCGTCGACCAGGAAGGCGATCGCGATCTGATCGCCCCAGGTCTTCGCCTGGTAGTGGAACACGTTGTGGAACCGGGTTCGGCCGGCGAACAGGTCCTCGAGCATCTCCTGGCGCGTCTTGAGCTTCATGTCGGCCGCCACCATGTAGAGCAGGTGGGCGTGGCCGATCTCGTCCTGGGTCTTGGCCAGAACCGCCATCTTGTGGCGGAGACCCGGGGTGCGGGGGATCCAGTCGCGCTCGGTCAGCCCGCCCATCAGCTCGCTGTTGGCATGGAGCTCGATGAACCGGAACACCGCGTCGCGGTACTCGTCTGGCATGTCGTCGTCGACCTCGACGATCCCGCCGCCGTCGAGGAACTCCTCGAACTCGGTCATCGAATTCCAGGCTCTCGGCATCGGGCTGCTCCGTTCACGTGCTCACTGCGATGATACCGATGGTGCCCGACCAGGGCCTCGTCGGTCCGACCGGCCGGAGCGCCGGTCGGAGATCTCCTAAGGTTGGGCGATGGGCAGTGCGGCCGCCACGGTCATTGGTCCCGATCTCGCCGACCTCTGGGAGCTCCTGCCCGGACCCACCGAGCTCGACCCGACCGCCTGTCGGGTGGTCGAACCGACAGGGCCGGTCGCCGCGGGCTATCGGGTGGCCGACATCGCTGCGGCGACCGTTGGTGCCGCGACCCTGGCTGCCGCAGACGCCGGTGTCGCCCGGGGCCGAGGTCCGGGTCGGGAGGTCACGATCGAGACCGATCACGCGATCGCCGACTGGCATGGCTACGTCGCCGTCGACGGCCGGACGCCGCCTATGTGGGCCGAGCTGTCGGGTCGGTACCGAGCAGCCGACGATCGCTTCGTCCAGCTCCACTGCAACTTCCCCCATCATGCCGCCGGGGTGGCTGCGCGCCTCGGGGTCGACCAGGTCCGTGACCAGGTGGCCGCCGCCATCGCCGGGTGGGATGCGTTCGAGCTCGAAGACGTCCTGCGGCGAGATGGCATGATCGCCGCCGCCTACCGCCGGCCGGCCGAGTGGGCGGCGCACCCCCATGCAGCCGCCACCGCCGTCCTTCCGCTGATCACCGTCGATCGGATCGGCGACGCGGAGGTGTCCTCACCCGATCCCGCTCCGGGCGACCGTCCCTTGTCGGGGGTCAAGGTGCTCGACTGCTCCCGGGTGCTCGCCGGGCCGGTGTGCGGACGGACGCTCGCCGCCCACGGCGCACAGGTGCTCCGGATCGGTGCCGCCCACCTGCCCTCCATCGAGGGAGCGGTGCTCGCCACCGGCTTCGGCAAGCGGAACGCCTACGTCGACCTCGACACCGACGACGGCAGAGCCCGGTTCGCCCGCCTCCTTCGGGAGGCCGACGTGCTCGTCGACGCCTACCGGCCCGGGGCGCTCGCCGCCAGGGGCTTCTCTGCCGAGCGGGCGGCCGACCTGCGACCCGGGATCGTGGTGATCGAGGTCTGCGCCTTCGACTGGGTCGGCCCGTGGGCCGGACGCCGAGGCTACGACTCGATCGTCCAGTCGACCACGGGCATCGCCCTCGGTCAGGCCGACGCCATCGGTGCCGACGAGCCGGTCCATCTGCCGGTGCAGGCTCTCGACTTCGGGACCGGCTACCTCGCCGCCTTCGCCGCGGGGCGGCTGCTGGCCGAGCAGGCCCGTCGGGGTGGCAGCTTCCGAGCGAGGCTGTCGCTGCTCAGAACCCGGAACTGGCTGGTCGGGCTCGGAGGACCGCAGCCGTTTCAGCCAGGACCTCCAGCCGACATCGAGCGCTATCTCACCACGGTCGACTCCGACTTCGGCTCGCTCACCGCCGTCAGTCCGGTGGCGGGACGCTGGGACCTTGCCCCGAGTCCGCTCGGCTCGAGTCCGGCGGAGTGGGTTTGAACGGCGTCCATCGAGATCTGGGTGCGGAGTGGGAAGTCGGTGGCCGGGAGGCGAGTGGGGTGTGGGGCGCTGTCCCGGCCACCGACTCTTGGTTGCCGCACGCTCTAGGGGGAGAGCCTCGGCGAACGGTCGGGCCGTGGAGAGACGCCGGTTCGGCCCGGCTGACTGGTCGCTCCCTACCCGTACTGTTCATGACACCGCAGGCTGGCCGGAAATACGTGCGATTTGGGAACCGGTTGGTCAGGGGACCGGGGCATCTTCGGCAGGAACCAGCCTCACGGTCATCGACCGAGCTGGTCGAGGAATGCTCTGGGACCGACGACGGCCGCCGCTGCGGGGAGGCGGCGCCGCAGCCCGCGATCGGCCGTGACCACACGATCGCCGGGCGAGGCGAGCGCGGCCACCACATCGTCGGCCGCATCCCGCCCGGTCCGGCCGGAGAACCGGATCGAGAGGTTGCCGCCCGCCAGCTCGGTAACCGAGGCCTGCTCTCGGCCGTCGAAGACCAGGACGACCTCGTCGTCGTGGCTCCAGCACCACTCGGCGATCTGTTGAGCGAGCCGGATCATGGCCCCCTCGCGATCGTTCCACCAGCCGTCGGGTCGGGACCCCATCACGTTGTTCCCGTCGATCAGCCAGCGGGTCACGAGCGGGTCCCGAGATAGCCGGTGGGCCGGTCCACGGCGGCAGGTTAGTGGTGTCACCAGCGGCGGTCGAGGTCGAGGGTCGCCAGTCCCCTGGCGGCGGCGCCGAGTCCGACGAGCATCAGCGCTCCTGCCCGCCAGGCGCCGATGACGAGCATCACCGCTGTCGTCCTATCGAAGCCCGGCGAGGAGACCGTGGTCATCGCCTGGGCGATGGCGGCCATGGCCGTGATCCCGACGAACGCGATCCCTATCGCCACCTTCGGCCACTCCAGTGGTGGACCGGCGGAGACGACCGGAGGGCGGATCGTCCGCCACCAGCGCACACAGACCACGGCCAGCACCCCGAGCCAACCGACCGACAGCCCGTACTGCAGCCAACGGTAGAGCGGCAGGGTCCGGCCGGCCACCGTCACCGGGCCGTCGAACTGGGGGATCAGCTCCACGCCGGCGCCGGTGGCATGGGTGAACTCGTCGACGACCACATGGTTCAGCGCACCGATCACGATGGCGATGACGAGCCAGACGGCAGCGGCCGGTGAGGACCACGGCGGACGCCAGGTTCGCAGTCGGGCCGCCGCCTCCGGCCAGCGCGCCGGCACCAACGTTGCGAGCCCGGGCGCCGCCAGTCCGGCCAGTCCGAGCGCGAGCAGCGCCAGCGGCAGATCGAGCAGCACCACCCCCGGCACGCTGTGGCTGATCGAGCGGGCCGTTCCCAGCTGGAACAGGTACTCCAGGTCGGGCGACATCGCCCCTACCGCCAGACCGGCGAGTGGCAGCCTTCGGATGCAACGCAGAGGCAGGACGGCGGCGACGTGAGAGACCGTGAAGGGCACGTTGCGACCGTAGGGACACCTCGATCGAGAGATCCCGTGGACTATGTGAAGATCCCGTGCACGCCGGCTGACCGCAGACAATCGCGCTCTTGCATCGGTCGACCCCACGCCATACTTCGGCACTGTGCCGAGCAGGACTCGGTGGCGGCTTGGTCGTGACATCCCCCTCGTCGAAGCCGACGAAGCGGCCCGGCTGCTCGACGAGGGGGCGTCCCGGGCGGCCGGTACGGAGCAAGCGGTCCGCACCGAAGCCACCGCGGTGCCGGTCGTCGAGTCCAGCCGCTCCTTCCAGACCCGGCTCGGCACGGCGCTGGCCACCTTCAACGGCTGCCTCCAGGAGCGGGGCTTCCAGTTCGTCGGCCTCCCCGCCCGGCCCGCACCGCCCTCGTCCTCCTCGGTCCCGTCATCGGTGTCGGCGCCATCGTCTCGGCCATCGGCCTGACCGAGAGCGCCAAGGGCGACGTCAAGGCGAGGTTGGAAGAGCTCGGCACCAACCTGGCGACCGTTCAGGCCTCCTCGGGGTTCACGCCCGGCGGGGGTCTTCCTCGCCTCACGGAGGAGGCCGAGGATCGGATCGAGGCCGTGCCGCTGATCGAGTCGGCGGCCGTCGTCACCGAGCGTCGGCGGGCTCGGGATCGCCAACGTCATGTCGATCTCGGTGCTGCAGCGGTCGTCCGAGATCGGGATCCGCCGAGCGGTCGGCCACAGCCGGGCCCGAATCGCCGGCCAGTTCCTTCTCGAAGCGGTCATGGTCGGCGTCTTCGGCGGGCTCATCGGGGTCCTCGTCGGCGCCACGGTCGTGATCGTCGGCGCCGACTGGCGAAACTGGACGCTCGTTCTCGACCCGCTGGTGCTCCTCGGTGCCGCCGTGCTGGCGGTCGTGGTGGCGATCGTTTTGGCGGGTCAGCGGAGCTTCGGGAGCACGAGGTCGGCGAAGCGGTTGGCCCAGCTCACCTGGTGCTCGGGGGCCGGCAGCATCATGAGCTCGTCGAGCCCGGCCTCGTCGAGCTCGACGATCTTGGCCACGACCTCGTCGGCGGTGCCGACCAGGCAGGTGGCTCGGATCAGGTCCTCGGTCATGAACTTCGCCTCGTCGGGCCGCAGGAACGTGCAGTGGCCGTCGTGGATGCGGAGATGGCGGATCGGTTCCGGGGTCTCCTCGACGAGGGCCGAGTACTCGTCCCAGATGCCCTGGAGGTGGTGGGGCGGCTCGCCACCGTATTGGCGGATCTTGTCGTAGACATAGTGGAGCGACGACACCACGTAGGGTCCGTGCTCGGCGATCACCCGGTCCGAGGTCACCTCCTCGCCGGGGTCGAGCACGACGACGTTGGTGAGGCTGACCACCGGGAAGGTCTCGGGCAGCGTGCGGCCGTCGGCTTCCGCCCCCCGCTGGGCCGTCTCGACCGCCCGGACGATCGCCCGGGGCTCGGGGGGTAGCGAGGTGACCAAGCCGTCGCCGTACCGGCCGGCCAGGGTCTGTGACTTAGGGCCGAACCCCGAGACGTAGATCGGGATCGGGTCGTCGAGGTTGATGTAGCCCCGGTCGGCCATGAGTAGCCGGGTGGGGGCGGTCTTGCCCCGGAACGTGTACTCGACCTCCTCGCCGTGCAGCAGGGCCCGGATCACCCTGAGCTCCTCGCCGTACTTCTTGATCGGCAGCGGCTTGTGGTCGAGGAACCGGTGGGCGCTGTTGCCGGCTCCCATCCCCAGGAACGTCCGCCCGGGGGCCAAGGTGTTGATCGAGGCGATGCTGTGGGCCGTGACCGGCGGGATCCGGGTGCCGGCGACCGACACCCCGGTGCCGAGCCGGATCCGCTCGGTCCGCTCGGCGGCGAGGGCGAGGTAGGCGTAGCAATCGCCCCAGATCATCTGGCTGTCGGGCACCCAGATCGCGTCGAAGCCGAGCCGTTCGAACTCGGCAACCTGGTCGACATCGGCGAGCTTCGTGGTCACGCACATCCCGAACTCCATGGACCGGACCCTAGTGCCTCAGCCGCCCGAGCTCCCCCGGACTCACCCGTCGGCGACCGGATGATCGGCGGTCGGCTCGTCGACGATCTGGTCGAGGTAGATCGAGCGGACGGCGAGGGCGTGCCGGACCTCGCCGGTCACCTCGTCGAAGAACTCCTGGCGATAGGTGGCGTCGGTGACGGCGGCGAGGGCGAACTGCAAGGCGGAGAAGGCGACGAGGAAGCCGACGACCCGGAGCAGCACGACGGTCAGCACGAAGTCGGTACCCCACAGCTCCCACCGGGCGATCACCTCGTCCGGCCCGAGCTGGTCGAGCGAGGTCCAGGTGATGATCGTGTCCTCCCTCACCGCGAACACGCCGAACGCGACGTAGAACAGCCCGATGACGATCGAGACCAGCACGATCTGCAGCCCGAGGTTGAACAGCACGACGAGCCCGACGTTGAACCGGTCGGGCTTGCTGAGCGGGGGATCATGGTCACCCCTGAGGTCCTGGACCTGGCGCGTGACGAGTGGAGACTCGGCGCCGGCGGCCAGCTCGTGGACCTCGACCCAGGAGTCGAAGTGGGAGATCTGGGCGATCTCCCGGGGAATGCGCAGCGCCACGAACACAACCGCCACCCCGCTCAGCAGCCCGACGGTCACCCAGAAGGCAGGGGCGGTGAAATCGAGCGCCACCTGCCACAGCTCGGCGTTGAGGAACAGGAACGCCGAGAACACGAGCACGAACGGGAGCGCCCGGCCCATCAGCGTCAGGACCTGGCTCAGATGGCGGTAGGTCTGGCGGGCGGCCCAGATCGTGGTCGGTACCAGTCCGAACCCGACCACCACGTAGACGCCGACGAGCACGACCAGGTTGCCGGCCACGATCCCGAGGGCCGTCAACAGCGGCCGGGTCCCGAACAACAGCGGGGGAAGGGCCGGGGCGAGGGCGAACACGGCCAGCTCGATCGAGCCAACCTCGCTCGGACGCTGGAACGGTCGACGTCGGCGCAACAAGTTCACCCCGACCGCGGCTCCCAGGACGATGGCGAAGCTGATGCCGGCCACCAGCGCCTGCGCCCAACCGGTGAACCGATCGCTGTAGGCGCCGACGATGTTGAACAGGAACACGGCCAGCAGGAACGGCAGGGCTCTGGTGAAGACGTCGGTCGACGCTCGGTAGCCGTCGATGAGGTGCGGCAGGCCCTGACGGAGGAACCACCGCTCGACCTCCTCGCGCTCGCTCACGCCGGTCAACCTAGTGGCGCTCCACGAAGCTCCGACCCCGCTGGTGATGAGCCTCCACCCGGCCATACGGTGTATGTTCGGAGGGTGGGAGAACGGACGAGCCGAAGGGACGCGCCATGAGCACACTCGTTCACGACCTCGATTGGCCCCAGATCGACGTCGACCGCATCGGAGCGGGTCCTGACACACGCGACGTGGTGGCTGATCTCGCAGCCAAGGGTTGGCTGATCAAGACGCCGTTCGGCTACCTCCTGACCCGCCACGAGGACTGCGTCGCCGTGCTCAAGGACAAGCGGTGGTACCAGGCCTCACGCCTCTTGGCCGAGATGAACCAGATCACCGACGAGCGCTACCTCAAGCGCCAGCAGCGACCGTCGATCCTGTCGATGGAGGGCGACGAGCACCAGCGGCTTCGCCGCCTCGTCGCCGGCGCCTTCACCCCTCGAGCCGCCGATCGGTTGCGGCCCTTCATGCGGGAGGTGATCAACGGTCTCATCGATCCCTTCGCCGCCACCGGCCGGTGCGACTTCGTCACCGACGTCTGCGAGCCGTACCCGATCCCGATCATCTGCGAGCTGCTCGGCGCCCCCAACGAGGACTGGGAGCAGTTCAGCCGGTGGGCCACGGCCATCTTCCAGATCTTCAACGACGACTTGGCCGACCATGTCGATGAGGTTGTCGACGCCGGGGAGGCGCTCGACGCCTACGTGCTCGATCTGATCGACAACCGCCGGGACGACCCCCGCGACGACCTCCTCGGCGATCTGATCGCAGCCGAGGAGGCCGGCGATCGCCTCTCGAACGACGAGCTGATCATGTTGGTCGAGGCCGTGATCCTGGCCGGTACCGACACGACGCGCAACCAGCTCGCCTGCGCGCTGGCCGTGTTCACCGATCACCCCGACCAGTGGGCGGAGCTGGCCGAGCGGCCCGAGCTGGCCGCCAGGGCGACCGAGGAGAGCCTCCGGTACCTCGGGGCGATCCGGGGCACCGGCCGTTTCGCGGCCGAGGACATCGAGTACCGGGGTGTTCTGTTCCCGGCCGGCACCCTCGTCTTCCCCAGCTTCGTCGGCGCCAACCACGATGCCGACCTCTTCGACGATCCCGCCCGGTTCGACATAACCGCCGACCGAGGCGGGGTCGGGCACCTCACCCTCGGCTTCGGGCTGCACTACTGCCTCGGCGCCAACCTGGCCCGGGCGGAGCTTCAGGAAGCGCTCATCATCTGCGCTCGTCGTATGCCGAACCTCCGCCTCGACGGCGAGATCGTGTGGAAGCCCGACGGCTTCGGGATCTGGGGGCCGGCGAGCCTACCGCTGGCCTTCGATCCGGTCGAAGGCGGGGCATAGGGCGTCGGGTCGGCACTTCGACGTCGGAGAGCGCGCCGACGAGGGGCGCAGGAACCGCCGCCAGCCTGGCGTGTAGGTGAGGCTCGGGGGATCCCGGGCCCCTCGTCGTGATCGTCGGCGGTCCGGGGGCTGACCGTATCGGGCAAGACTCGGCGTCAGTGGTCGGCTGGCTCCTGGACGAGCGAGGTGACCGGTAGCTTGAGAGCTCGTTCCAGACGGGTTGCCAGGTCGAGCCGCAACCAGCGCGACATCCCGGGGGGGAGGGTGGACACGATGATCTCGTCGAAGGTCGACCGTTCCATCACGCGGCGGGCGGCTGCGACCGGGTCGCCGATGCCGACCTCGCCGGTGAGCTTTGGGCCGAGGTGGGCGAAGACCTCGCGGAATGCCGCCAGCCGGCCCTCGGCCTCGGCCTGGGCAACCCGGCGGTCTTCGATCGCCACCTCGGCCAGGTGCTGGTCGAGCACGGCGGTCGGATCGTGGTAGATCGTCCTCGTCGCCGTGGCCGGAACGAGGACGTGGAACTCGGATGGGCCGCTGGCTACTTTCTCGGCGATCAGCCCGTACAGACCGGGGCTCGCCAGTGTCTGGTTGGCCACAACGAGATAGCGGCGGACCTGCACCGCTATCTCATCGGGCCCCTCCGAACGCGAGCGATCGATCTGGAACGCGAGCTCGAGCTTGATCCGGTAGTCGGCCAAGCGACCGTCGCGGACGAGCGTGTCGGTCTTGACCACGCTTGCGCTGTGGAGATCACTGATCGTCTTGGACGCCTCGGCCACCGCCGCTCTCGCTGCGTGCTCCCACGACTCGGGCGAGGAGGCGACAATGCGCACGACCTTGTGGACCTGGCCGGACGCAGGGGTCGTGGTCATCCGTCGGCGGACTCGTGTTTGAACGACAGGCGAACCTTGCACCGGAACAGCGCGACCTCGCCGTTCTCGACGACGAGATCCTGCTCCATCACCTCGGCCACCCGCAGGTCGCGCAACGTCTTCGATGCCTCCGTCACCGCGGTCTTCGCGGCGTCCTCCCAGGACTTGGCGCTCGTGCCGATCAGCTCGACGACGTTGTACACACTGTCCATGACCCGGCTCCTCGGTTGCCTTTCGAACGAACACTAGTTAGCGTTCGTTAGGTCCGCAACCGTTCGACCGGGCAGGCAAGGTGACTCGTCGATGAGCCCTGCGATGACCAGATCATGACCAGATCGTGAGCAAGGGGATCGATCTCGCTCGCGATGCTGATCGCCAGCGGGCGAGAGGTGATACGCGTGAGGTGATCGCCGAGGTCGCGTTGAAGCTGTTCCTCCGCCAAGGGTTCGCCGCCACGTCGGTTCGCGAGATCGCCAGCGAGACCGGGGTGACCATCCCGACGCTCTACTACCACTTCGGCAGCAAGGACGGGCTGCTCGGTACGCTCGTCGAGCCGCTGGTAGCGGACGGTGAGGAGGTGCTCGAGGACCTCGCCGGCCGCAGCGGGACTCGGCTGCCGGCCCGGGCGTTGGCGTCGTACTACGACGTCGTGACCCGGCACCTCGACGTCTTCCGCCTCGTCATGACCGACCCTTCGGTGCGATCCCACGATGTCGCCGGGCATCGTCTCGCCGAGCAAGGCACGCGGTTCGAGTCGTTCCTGACCCGAGGGAGCGACCGACGCGAGGACCTGGTGCGGGCCAACGCTGCGCTCGGGGCGCTCCGCCGCCCGCTCAGGCTGCCCGACATCGATGTCGAGGCCGACCGGGGCCAGATCCTGGCGTCGTCGCGGGCCGCACTGGCCGCTCGGTCCTGACCCTCCGCTCGGCACCGGTTGCCGACACCGCTTGGCCCGTGCGACGATAGCTAGCGATCGCTAGTACTGAGCTGCTCTTCCCCGAACGACTCTTCCCTCGAAAGGTGGTCTGCGATGAGCCTTACCAGGCCGCACTCCGCTCGCATCGATCCCCGGGCCGTCATCATCACCGAGAGCCGTCCGAACGACGTGCTCGCGTCGCTGCACGAGTCGGCCGAGGCGGAGCGCGAGTACCTGTTCGCCGCTCGCGACGCCGACCCCGAGGACCTGGTCCTCGTCGCCTGGTATGACGATCGGGCGGTCGGCTACATCGCCACCACCGACCGCCGCGCCGACGGTCTGTTCATCTGGGAGCATCTCGTCGTCCCGGCGTTCCGCGGTCGCGGCCTGGGCGAACGGCTGTTGCTCGAGGCGGCCCGCCGGGCGATGCCGGGCGCGATCGTCGAGGTCGACCCGCTGGGCGAGCTCGACAGCGAGCGGGTTGCCGATTACTACCGGCGGCTCGGTTTCGGCCACGAGGCACCAGGAGGGCGGATCTGGGCCACAGTCAGCGACGTCATCCGGGCCCTGAGCGACCGCGACGCCAGCCCTGAGCGCCACGTCACGGTCCAGGAGCTCCTCGACCGCAAGCCGCCGGGTGTCGTCACCATCACCCCCGAGGCCACCGTTCGCGACGCGATCCCCCTGCTCAACGAGCACCGGATCGGCGCCGTTGTCGTCTCGTCCGACGGCAGCCGAATCGAGGGCATCCTGTCGGAGCGCGACATCCTCCTCGGTCTCGACGGACAAGGAGCCGCATTCCTCGACGGCACGGTCGGCTCGGTCACGACCACCGACGTGCTGTCGGCCACCGTGGGCGATTCGATCGTGTCCGCCATGGACGCCATGACCCGACGCCGGATCCGGCATCTCCCGGTCACGGCGACCGGTTCGCTCGTCGGGATCATCAGCGTGGGCGATGTCGTCAGCTACCGGCTCGAAGCGGTCGAAGCGGCTGCGTTCGCCGAGCAGGCCGGCCTGTCCGACGAGGGTCTCGCTCCTCCGGGCGACTCGCCAGCTGTGCCCGACGCCGACGCGGGGTAGCGCTCAGCTGGTCTCGATCCGATCGAGGAACGCGGCGGTCGCTGCGTTGAACGCCTCGGGTCGCTCCTGGTTGGCCAGGTGCCCGGCGTCAGCGATGGTGACCAGCTCCGACCCGGCGATTCCCGCCGCCAGCTCCTGGGCGTCAGCGGGGCCGGTGACGATGTCGTCAGCCCCGACCACGATGAGTGTCGGACACCGGATCGAACCCAGTTCGGATCGGTGATCGGTGGCGGCCAGCGAGTCGACCGCCCACGAGTACGGCGGCATGCGCACGGAGACGGCCATCAGCTCGGCCACCTCCGCCACCAGATCGGCGGAGGCGTTGGCGGCGACGAGCTTGGGAGCTCGAGCTCGGGCGAACTCGTCGATGCCGTGCTCGGTTACATCCCTGGCTCGGCTCCGCACCGCCGCGGCGACCGCGGGATCGGTACCCGATCCGACCGAGGAATCGGCGAGGACGAGCGAGCGGACGAGCTCGGGGCGGCGCAGAGCCAAGCGGGTTGCGGTCACCCCGCCCCAGGACACGCCGAGCACGTCGGCTCGGGCGACGCCGAGCCGACCGATCAGCTCGGCGGCGGCGTCGGCCCAGCCGTCGAGGCCCGGATCGGCTCGCGGGTCGGGGGAGTGTCGATACCCGGGGGCATCCCAGGCCACCACCCGGCGATGGCACCGCAGGGCGAGCGGGCGCTGGGGAACGAAGGCGTCGCCGCAAGAGCCGATGCCGTGGAGGCACAGCAGCACCGGAGCATCGTCTTCGCCGTGGGCCCAATAGAAGGGCGGGTCGTTCCCTGCCGAGGTCATCGGGTCGTCAGGTCGGCGCCCGGTCTCGGGCTGCTGCCTCGAGCTGATCCATGAATCCCGCGAAGCCCTTCCGGAGTCGGCCGTCGATGACCGAGCCGAAGATGGCGCCGAGCGGCCCGCCCTTGGGCTCGTATTCGTAGTTCATCGCGTAGGACGTGCTCTCGCCCGCTTCGGCCATGGTGAACGTCATCCAGCCGCGCTTGATCGGAAGCCTCGAGGTCTCATCGATGGAGATCACGAGCCGTTCCTCGGGTTGCCACTCCTGTATGGTCTCCTCGAGCGTCCCGACCGGAGCCAGATCGCAGTGGCGCTTCGCCCCCACGCCCTCGGTGGCCTCGCTGGTTGCGTAGCTCTTGGTGATCCCGTCGTTCCAGTCGGCGATGTTGGGGTAGTCGGCCAGCACCGCCCACACCTCTGAGCGCGGTGCCTGCATCGTTCGCTCGAGTCGTACACGTCGCATGGCAGTTCCTCTCCGAGTCGGTGGGGGCCAGCCGCTCAACCGCGGAGCGCGCCCCGCTGATCGGCCCTCGTACGAATGATACGCAGCTCGTCGTCGGTGGGCTGCGGTGTGGTCGGAACGGCGTCGGGCACGATCAGGTCGAATCCGGTGTTGGCTTGCACGTCGTCGACGGTCACCCCGGGATGGACCGACCGGAGGCGGAGGTGCTTGGTGTCGGCGGTGAAGTCCATCACGCACAGGGGTGTGACGCAGAGCTTCGGTCCTCCTCCCGGCAGACCGAGACGGCGTCGAGCCTCCGGGTCGCCGTCGCCCCAGCCGAACGCGCTCACGTAGTCGCATCGCTCGACGAAGGTTCGGGCTGTGTGAGCATTGAGGACGATATAGTACCGCCCCACATGGGTGCTGAGCGTCGACGTCCCGACCGAGCCCGGACCGCGGAACCGTAAGCGGGAGTGATCGTCGCCGACGCCGATCAGGTTCGTGTTGCCGTGGCGGTCGACCTGCACTCCACCGATGAAGAACACGCGGCGGTGCCAGTCCTTCAGACGGTCGAAGCGGTGCCCGGTGTCGCTGTAGGACTCAGCCCACCGGACCACCCGATGGTCCCAACCGAACTCCGGGGTCGGCAGCGAGTGGAGGTGGGCGGCGTTCATGCGAGCGCCGATGAAGATGAGCTCGATGTTCGGTCCGTGGGTGAACTGGGCGAGCCGGACGGCGACTTCGGGGACCGGCATCGCCGCCCCGATCTGGAGGATCTCACCGTCGCGCAGCTCGTTGGCCAGGACGGCGGCCATGATCTCGAGCCGACTCGCCGGTTCGGTTGCCGAGAGTGATGCCGACGGTGCCGATGGCGAGGCTGGTGCCGGGGGGTCGCTCGGCTCGATGGTCACGGTGCTGCTCCGTTCTCGGTCAGTACTCGTACAGCGAGATCAGTCGCTTCACGCCGACTCGCTCCAAGTAGTCGCCGTGGCTCTCCGGCTCGACGCAGTACCGCTCGAGCCAGGCTGCGAGCGCCGAGCGATCGTCGTCGAACGCGGCGCGCGACGCCGCGTCCACGTAGGCCTTGGTGAACGACTTGTCCTGCACGTAGTAGCCCCGGCTGTAGAACGGATGAGCGCCATACGGGGCCCGCACGACAGCGTCGACACCGGCGATCGTCGTCGCCCAGGGATCGGCTCGCACGTCGGTGTTGGCGACCACCTGCTCGACCTGGACGATCGTCCGGTCGGCGGCCCGGTACAGGAAGAGGTCGAGCCAGCCTGGACCGCCGTGGTGCCGCACGTTGCCGTAGGCGTCGGCCGTCGCCGCGTGCAGGATGGCGACGTCGGGCTCGATCGCCGGTACCGCGATGAGGGTCTCCCCCTTGACGGGGTCCTGGATCAACTGGAGGTCGGGATTCACCTCCGGTAGCGAGGTGCCGACGCCGCCTCGCCAGGGTAGGAACGGCAGGCCCTGCGCCCCGGCCCGGAGCCCCGCAGTGAGGACGCCCTCCTCGCATTCCCACACCTCGATCTGGCCGCTCTCGGCCGCCCGCCGGAACGAGGGGGCGACCGCGCCACCGAACCCGCCGCCCACGTAGTAGGCCATCGTCCGCTCAACGCACCCGGCAGCGATCAAGAGGTCGAGCGCCAGCCCGCTGCCGATCACGGTGAGGCCGGTCACCCCTCGCCGGATCAGCTGCCGCAGCACGGCCATCGGAGCCGGATCGCCGACCGCGATCGTCATGCCGTCCTCGATCCATCCCGCCGCTTCGGCTTCGTCGATGATGCGTTGCTGGCGCTGTGCTGCGCTCGTCATCGCCGGCTCCCACGTCTCGTACGGACTCCGGTGAGACTACTCGGGCGCCGGCTCCCTGGCTCAGCTGGCAGCTTCGCGGTCGGGAACGACGACCACCGGGCACCGGGCGTGATGGACGACGTAGGTGCTGACCGACCCGAGGAGCAGCCCGACGAACCCGCCGTGACCCCTGCTGCCGACGACGAGGAGATCGGCCCCATCCGATGCGTCGATGAGCACCCGGCCGCTGTGACCGTGCTCGATCACCGCCTCGATCTTCGGCCCGGCGGTGTCATCGCCGATGACCTCTTCGACGACTCTCCGGACGAGCTGTAGGGCCTCGAGCTCGACGTCGGCCGGGTTGTAGATCGGCGCCTCGAGGGTCTCCGACGGTGGCACGTGCCAGGCGTAGGTGGCGAGCACGGTGTCGTCGGCCTGGGCGTGGTCCACCGCCCACTGCAGCGCCTTGGTTGCCTGCCGCGAACCGTCGACACCTACCACGATGGTTTGCATGACTCGATCATCTCCGGCCTCCGGCCAGCCCGCCAGAGGCCAAAAGGCCCACGGGCGGACCGCGCGGTCACCAACACCTCGCAGTTCGCCCTCGTGGCCGCAGCCCGCCTCTTGTCAGTCGGCGGGGAGGTGCCGGCCGGTGATCTGCTCCGGATGGATCCGGACATAGCGGTTCTTCCCGTCGCCGGCCCAGGGCGCCAGCAGGAGGCGATCGGCTTCCAGCAGCTCGTCCAGGTTCTCGAGCTCTACCGCGGTGCCGACCACCACGACGCTCCAGCCGCTGTGGTGGAGCTCGTCGATCGCATCCACCTCGAACGCCACACCGGCCCCGAGGGTGGCCGCGGCCAGCTTCAGGCCGGCGGCGGTCTTGACCACGATCGTCTCGTCGTCGACCCGGTAGTTGACCGGGAAGATGTCGGGCCGGCCCTGGATCGACACCGCCAGACGCCCGTATTGCCGCTGGCTGAGCAGCTGCCAGCACCGATCTTCGGACAAGGCCTCGAGCTTGCCGTAGCGGGCGGTGCTGGACGCTGGGGTCTCGCTCATCCTGCCACGATGGTCCCGCCCCGGCTGCCATAACTAGGGCCGGAGGTCCCACCGTCGGCGCCCCGGTCGGGACCTCGGCCCCTGGTGGCCGGCCTGATCGGGCACGAAACTCGGGTCCTGGAGGTGGTTTTCGAGATGAACCAGCCGAAGGACATCCTCGTTCCCGTCGATCTGTCCGACCGCTCTCGGGTCGCGGTCGACTATGCCGGCATGTTGGCCAAGCAGCTCGGTAGCGCGTTGACCCTCGTCACCAACGTCAACATGCCGGAACTGGCCATCCTCGAGGAGTATGCCGCCCGGGAGGGACTCGACATCGACGACGCCGGAGACACCTACCTCCGTCGCCTGGCCGACGAGCTGGCGCCTGGTGTGGCGGTCGAGACCGTGCTGGTCCATGACGACTTCCCGGCCGAGGGCATCTTGAGCGTGGCGAAGGAGCGAGGCGCCGACCTGATCGTCGTGGCGAGCCACGGGCGTTCGGGGATGACCCGTTGGCTGCTCGGCAGCGTGGCCGAGAAGATCGCCCGGGTCGCCGATGTTCCCGTGATGATCATCCCCGCCCGGCACTGATCGACGCCGAGCTCGGTACTCACTCGGGCGTGACCGGCGACACGAACCCTGGCGGCTTGACGGCGAGGAGCGAGCAGCGAACATCGTCGAGCAGCTGTTCGGCGGTGTTGCCGACCAGGAGTCCCACCACCCCGGTTCGGGCAACGGTCCCCATGACCAGAGCATTGATCCGCTTCCGGGCCGCGAGCTCGACGATGGCGTCGGCCGCCCGGCCCTTCATCAGGTGAACGTTCCACTCGGCCTCGATGCCCGTCTTGGCTATCAGCTCCTCGAGCGCTTCCCGGTGACGGTGCTGTGCGTCGGCCAGCATCCGATCGATGTCGCCGGGCGACGTGTGGATGAAGGCGGAGTTGCGCATGGTCGTTTCCCCCTGGAGCTCCCAGGCATGGACGACGTGCAACTCGCCTCCGTACAGCTCGGTCATCGACGAGGCCAGCTCGAGGATCTGATGGTTCAGCTCTTCCTCCTCGGGGATGGGGTTGACGGCGGCCAGGACCCGCTGCACCTTGGCCCTTGTCGGACGGATCACCCAGACCGGGCAGGGGCATTTCCGCAGCACGCGCTTGATCGTCGCATGATCCTCGCGGTCCTCGTCGCTGGTCACGACGACCAGGTCGTGACCAGCCTTCAGCACCTCGCGCACGATGACCAAAGGGGAGTTGCCACTGCGGACCACGTGCTCCGTCCGGTGCAGCCCCAACTCGGTGCAGCACGTCTCCAACCGCTCGGTCAGGGCGTGCTGCTCGGCGTCGCGCACCGCCTGGTCGATCAGCGGCTGGTCGAGGAGTCGCTGCAGTCGAGAGGGTTCGGCGACGACACCGAGGACCGTGAGTCGGGCGTCGTTCTTGTCGGCGAGATCGGCCACTCGGCGGACGGCGGCAGGGTTGTCGCGCTTGGCCAGCGGCACGAACAGGATGTTCGAGAAGCGGTACATGGAATCAGTGGTCGTGGTAGAGCACGTCTGTTGCCCGGAGGCGCTCGGCCAGCTGACGAACGATCGCCTTCAGCAGCTGCGGGTTGTCGTCGAGCACCTGGTCGAAGAGATTGTAGGGGATGACGAAGGCGGCGACGTCGGTCTTGGCCGCGACCGTAGCGCTGGCGGTCGGATGCCCGCCGAACAGCCCGAGCTCGCCGAACACCTCGTTCACGCCGATCTCGGCCACTTCTTCACCGTCGATCAAGACGCTGGCCGTGCCCTCGGCGATGATGTAGCCCTCGCTGTGGTGGTGCCCCTCGCTGATGATCACCGTCCCGGCGGCAACGTGGACCTCGTCGGCGGCCGAGGCCAGATGCCGGAGCGCGGTGTCATCGGCGCCCGCGAACAGCCCGACCGATTTCAGGCGGGCGATCTTCTGATCCTCGCGGTGGAGTACCGACATGGCTGTCCCTTTCGCGGTTGCTTTAGACCGAGCATCGAGCACCAGAACGGTAGGAGGTCAGAGGCGAAAGTCCTCGCAGGACTTTCGCCTCTTCTCCACCGTGGTCGTGGCCGTGGACAGTGGGGCCATGACAGGAGGCAACGGCGCTGAACCGGCGTTCGTTCATCGCGCCTGGTCGGCGGGAGCGGTGCTCCGGTTCGGTTGGTCGATCGTGTCGGTCTTCGTCGTCCAGAGCCTGATCTTGGCCTTCGCCATCGTGCCCGCTGCGGTCTTCTACCAGTGGCACCTTCGATGGGGTCTGTCACCGTGGTGGCTTCGCGGGGTGCTGCTCGGTGCCGCCACCGTCCCTGCGTACCTGATCTTCGCCCACCTGTTGATGCTGTTCTCTGCCCTGGCCTGTCGAGTGCTCGGGTGGCGACCGCAGGCCGGGCAGGTCATGCCCATCGCCGAGCTCGGCTGGCCCTTGCTCGACTGGGCCCGCTACAGCATCGTGAGCCACGTGGTCCGACTCCTGGTCGGGAGCTGCTTGCGGGCGACGCCGATGTGGGTTTGGTACCTGCGGCTCGACGGGGCCCGAATCGGTCGCCGGGCCTGGGTGAACAGTCTCGGCGTCACCGACCATCCGCTCCTCGACCTGGGTGACGACGTGGTCGTCGGCGCCGGCGCCCACCTGTCTGGCCACACGGTGGAGCGGGGCGCGGTGCGGACCGCCGAGCTCCGACTCGCGGCCGGTACGACGGTTGGGGTGAACTCGATCGTCGGGATCGGCGTGACCACCGGGGCCGACTGCCACATCGGGGCGCTGTCGTACGTGCCCAAGTACGCACGGCTCGACGGTGGAACCACCTATGCCGGTGTGCCGGTACGGGCGGTGGGAACGGGCTCGGCGACGACGTCGTGATCGAACGGGGCATGCAGCAGGGCCGCACCGGGCCGCTCCACGTCGCCGATCTGGCCGACGTCGAGCGACCACCGATCATCATGGTGCCCGGGCTCGACGGCACTGCGCTGCTGTTCTACCGCCAGCTGCCGCTGCTGGCGAAGGCGTTCGACGTCGTCGTCTTCCCCCTGCCCGACGACTCACGAGCCACGATGTCCGGGCTCGTCGAAGGGCTCCATCGGCTGATCAACGAGCTCTCGGATCGAGGGGCGATCCTCGTCGGCGAGTCGTTCGGTGGCGCGCTGAGCATGAGCACCGCTCTCGCTCATCCAGACGATGTCCGCGGGCTGGTCATCGTCAATTCGTTCCCCTGGTGGCCCGATCGTGGACAACTCTGGGTGGCTCCTCGCCTCCTCCGGGTGCTGCCGTGGGGGGCGATGCCGGTCGTTCGGGCCTTCACCGAATCCCGTTTGCACAGCAGCCATGCGCTCGACGAGGACCTGGCCGAGTTCCACACTCGGTCGCGGGCGATCGGACGTGAGGGCTACATCCGCCGCCTCGAGATCCTCTGGGACTACGACATCCGCAGCCGGCTGCGATCGATGTGCCCACCGACCCTCTTCCTCGGCGCCGACGAAGACCGGTTGGTCCCGTCGGTCTACTGGGCCCACTACATGGCCGATCGGGTGCCACGATCGGACGTGACGATCCTGAAGGGCTATGGGCATATCTGCCTGGTGAACCACGATCTCGATCTCCTCGATCACCTAGCTCCCTGGTGGGCGACCGCAACTACGCTGTGAAGCGGCCGGCCGGTCGCCGTTTCTTGGGACCAAGTTCTCTGGAGGCGGTCTCGATTGTCGACCATTCTCGGGAGATCGGAAGTCCGACTGTTGGGGGTCTGGCGCACAGCATCACCGAGGAGTATGGCCGTGAACGAAACCGCACCGTCCGGCTCTCGAGTCACCCGGGTGTTCCTGCTCGACGACCACGAGGTGGTCCGCCGTGGGCTGACCGACCTGGTCAACGCCGAACCTGATCTCGAGGTTGTTGGCGAGGCTGGCTCGGCGGCCGAGACCCTGCCCGCGGTCGCCCGATGCAAGCCCGACGTGGCGGTGCTCGACGTCAGACTCGAGGACGGCAACGGCATCGAGACCTGCCGCGATATCCGCTCGGCCCACCCGGAGATAGCCTGCCTGATCCTGACCTCGTTCGACGACGACCAGGCCCTGATCGACGCCGCCATGGCTGGAGCGTCGGGGTATGTCCTCAAGCAGATCCGCAGCAACGACCTCATCGAGTCGATCCGCAAGGTCGCCACCGGCGCCCAGCTGCTCGACTCCGCCACCGTCCGACTGGCCGTCCAGCGGGTCAAGGAGAGCGACACCGGCCTGGTCGCCACGCTCACCGCCCAGGAGCACCGCATCTTCGAGCTGATCGGTGACGGCTACTCGAACCGCCAGATCGCCGACGAGTTGTTCCTGGCCGAGAAGACCGTCAAGAACTACGTGTCGAACATGCTCTCGAAGCTGGGGATGAGCCGCCGAACCGAGGCCGCAGCGTTCGCCGCCCGCCTCGACGAGCGCGAGCGTCGCAGGTACGACTGAGGTCGTCTCGGCCCGGAGCTGACCAACGGCCCTGGGCGGTGCGCCGCCGTTGGACCATAACACTGGGGTGATCCTGGTCTACGCAGCCGGCACGTTGGTCGGGTTGGGCATCGCCATCTGGGCCAGCCGGTTCGCCCTCAACGCTGCGATCGACGCTGGCGAGCTCCTCGGTGTGCGGCCGTTCGTGCTGGGGGTGACCGTCGTCGCGGTCGGCACCGACCTCCCGGAGATGGCCAACAGCATCGTGGCCTCCGCGACCGATCACGGCGACCTCAACGTCGGCGACTCGATCGGCTCGGTCGTCACCCAGATGACGCTCGTGCTCGGCATCTTGGCGCTCTCGGGCAAGATCTTCTCCGAGCCTCGATCGGTGATCGTGACCGGTGGGCTCACCGTGGCGGCGCTGCTGCTCGGGGCGGTGCTGATCGCCGATCGGCAGTTCAGTCGTCTCGACGGTGCCATCCTCATCACGTTCTGGATCGTCGGCTCGTTGACCCTCCGGCGCCGCGAACCGGCCGGATCGGGGGCGCAGCTGGCCAGGGAATCCCCACCGCCGCATAGCTCGAGCTCGATCGCCCGGGTGGTCGCGATCACGATCGGCTTCCTGGCGATCGTCGGCGCCGGAGCGGCGATCGCCGTCGAATCGTTCAGCCGCGCTGTGTTGAGCTTCGGTGCTCCCGAGTACCTGCTGAGCTTCTTCGTGCTCGCGCTCGGCACGTCGCTGCCGGAGCTGGTCGTCGACGCCCAGGCCCTCCGCCGGTCGGAGGGGGAGCTGGCCATGGGCGACGTGCTCGGCTCGTCGTTCGTCGATGCGACGCTGTCACCGGGGATCGGACCCCTGCTCTTCCCAACGGCGCTGGGAGCCGGCCTGGTCCGGGGCAGCCTCGTCGTCGCCGTGGTCATCGCCGTGGTGACCGCGCTGGTCGCTCGTGACCGGGTGCAACGCCGCTCGACCGGGTTGGTGCTGATCCTGCTCTACCTCGCGCTGTACCCGGCCCTGATCACCTGACCGGGCACGTTGATGGTCCCGGTTTGGCAGCCGCCTCGTTGGACCGTCCCGCCGCCGGCCACGAGCCGCTCTCCTTGGGGCCCTCAGGTCGTCTTCCGCGATACTGGTCGGAGGTTGCCGATTCGCAGGTGACCGCCAGCGAGCAGGGGGTCAGCCAATGGGGACGTTTCGGACGGGGGGCGAGCTGCGAGCGGCGCTCGACCATCCTGTGATCGACGCCGACGGTCACTGGCTGGAGCATCCCGTCGTGGTCCGCGAGGAGCTGCAGCGCATCGGGGGCGAGGCCGCTGTCCGGGGATTCATGGCGTTCAGCGAGCGGGCCGGGGCGTCGTTGGCGATGACGGTCGCCGAGCGCCGGCGGGAGCATCGGTCGCAGGAGGCGTTCTGGGGCGCGCCGACACGGAACACGCTCGACCGGGCGACGGCGATGATGCCGTCGTTGCTGTACCGGCGGCTCGACGAGCTCGGCATCGACTTCGCCGTGATCTACCCCACGATCGGCCTCGGCACCACCCGCATCAACGACGACGGCGATCGACGGGCGGCCTGCCGAGCTTTCAACGTCTTCCAGGCCGAGCAGTTCGCCCCCTACGCCGACCGCATGACGCCGGCCGCCGTCATCCCGATGCACACCCCCGACGAGGCGATCGCCGGTCTCGACCACGCGATCGGTGAGCTCGGGCTGAAGGCCGCCATGTTCGGAAGCCTCATGATGCGACCGAACCCGCTGCTCGCCGACATCGACCCGGACCTCGCTCTCCGGTTCGGCTGGCGGGACGTGCTCGGACTCGACTCGGCGTTCGACTACGACCCGGTCTGGCAGCACTGCGTCGAGATCGGCGTCTCACCTACCTTCCACAGCGGCACCCGGCGGTTTGGGTTGCGAACCTCGCCGAGCAACTTCGTCTA
>JAOTYQ010000374.1 GCA_029861725.1 Acidimicrobiia bacterium
CGAGATCGGGGGCGGCGGTTTGCCGTTCATGGATTTCGTGTACCTCAACGAGGTGATCGGCCGATCGCACTGGGGTCAGTGGGCGGTCGGGAGCCTGTCGATGCAGGACTCCATCATGCTCCACCTCTACGCCAGCGACGCCCAACGGGAACGATTCCTCAAACCGCTGGTGGCGGGCGAGGTCTACCCGTCGGTCGGCCTCACCGAGCCCGAGGTCGCCGGCTCCGATCCGATCCAGATGCAGACGACCGCCACGCTCGACGGCGACGAGTGGGTCATCAACGGCCACAAGTGGTTCACCTCGGGCGCCAACCGAGCCGCCTTCACCACCTGCTTCGCCATCACCGAGCCCGACGCCGAGAAGCACGCCAAGTTCTCGTCGATCATCGTGCCCACCGACGCCCCTGGCTATGAGATCGTCCGGGTCGTGCCAACGATGGGCCACACCGGTGGCAACCACTGCGAGGTCCGCTACCACGACGTCCGCGTGCCATACGAGAACCTCCTCGGCGAGCGGGGCCAGGGCTTCGTCATCGCCCAGAAGCGGCTCGGGCCGGGCCGGATCTTCCACTGCATGCGCTGGCTCGGTCAGGCCCAGCGGGCGTTTGAGCTGATGTGCGAGCGGGCCAAGTCCCGCTACGCCCACGGTAGCTACCTCGCCGAGAAGGGCGACATCCAGGCGATGATCGCCGAATCGGCAGCCGAGATCCAGGCCGCGCGCATGATGACCCTCGATGCGGCCCGGGCCATCGACGCCGGCAGCGAGGCCCGAACCGAGATCAGCCTCATCAAGTTCTGGGGCGCCCGCATGCTGCACAACGTGATCGACCGGTCGATCCAGGTACACGGCGCCCTCGGGGTCACCGCCGACACGCCGCTCGAGTTCATGTACCGCGAAGCCAGGTACGCCCGCCTGTACGACGGACCCGACGAGGTCCACCGCATGGTCGTCGCTCGCCGACTGGTTCGCGATCCCTACAACGCCGTGCCCTGGGCGTGAGCCGGTCGGCTCTCGGTTGGCGAGCCGGTCCGGATCACCAGGTCAACTCGATCTCCAGCTTCGATTCGTCGTCGCCGATCTCGAGCTCGACCTCCATCGTCACCTCACCGGGCACCCGCACCGTGTACTTGAGGCCCTCCTTGCGGAACTGGAGCTGGTTGTTCCTGGCGAGCTGGTGAGCCAGCTCCTGCAGCCAAGCGGCGGCATCTTCACGGCTGAGCGTTCGCTCCGTCTCGATCTCGAGTAGGTCCATCGCGTTCCTTTCGGCGGTGTCGCTGCCATTGTGGCCCCGCTGGAAGCGGCCGCGGTGGCAGCGCGAGAATCACGAACGGGCGCCGGCTCCACCGTCGATCGTCAATGCGGTGCCGCTGACGTGGCTGGCCCGGGCTGACACGAGAAACGTCACCACGTCGGCGACCTGCTCGACAGTGCCCGGTGCCGGGTCCTCCGGGATCAGCTCCTCCCACCGCGACGGGTCGCCCCACCGGGCCTCGGCCTGCTGCTTGAGGAGATCGCCCATCCGGTCGGTGATGATCAGGCCAGGGTTGACGGCCAGGACCCGCACGCCGCGCCGGATCGAGTTGGAGCCGATCGCCTTGCTGAGCGCGACGAGGCCGCTGTTGCCGACGGCCCCCGCGATGTAGCCCGGGCTCGGCCGGTCGGCGGCGGCCCCGATCACGTTGAGCAGGACTCGCGGGGCACCGTCGGTGGCTTGGGCTTCGAGATGAGGGAGCAGGAGGCGGGTCAGGTTGATGTAGCCGAAGACCTTCAGGTCCCACGCGTCACGCCAGGTCTCCTCGTCGACATTGGTGATCGACCCGCCGGGGATGGCGCCGGCGTTGTTGACGACGATGTCGAGCGGCTCGGCCGTGAGGTGGTCGGCGAGCCGGTGCTGCTCGTCCGATTGGGACAGGTCGCAGGGGAAGGGAGCGGCCTCGATGTGGAGCTCCGACGCGATGCGCTCGGCTTCGGCCGCCAGCCGGTCGGCGGAGCGAGCGACCATGGTCACGTGCACGCCCTCGGCGGCCAGGCCGCGAGCGATGCCAAGCCCGATTCCCTTCGACGCCCCGGTGACCAGGGCCCGTTTGCCGTTCAGTTCGAGATCCATGGCGTAGCAACCTAGGTGATGCCGGCCGAGCGGTCCCGCGGGACCGTCGGCCTACACCCGGCACAGGCTCCAGCGATGCGAGGTGGCCCCGGGCTTCGGATCAGAGGATCCGGGTCTCGGCCTCGGTGCCGGCCTCGACCAAGCGGAGGACACCGCCCGTGGTGTCGAACACGGTCACCGAGCAGTGGTCGAGGTGGCGGCACCTCGGCGTGTCGGTGTCGAGGGCTACGGAGATCGCGGCGTTGATCGCTACGTAGTGCGAGAACACCACGGCGTCGACGTCGAGGGCGAGCACGGTGGCGGCGATCGCGTCGCGCCAGGCGCGGATCTCACTGCTCGCATCCGACCAGGTGCCGGCCATCAGCGCCTGGAGCCAGGGCCCACGCTGGGCGGGGCTGAGGCCAGGGCTCGGGATCTCCGACACCGCCGGCTCGACGAGCACCTCACGCTGCCAGCGCTCGGCCAAGGGGGCTGCGGTCTCCCTGGCCCGGGCCATCGGGCTCGACACCACGAGCTGGGACCCGAGCAGGGCCAACCCTTCGGCGACCGCGGCGGCCTGCGTCCGGCCGTCGGAGCTGAGTCCGGGATCGGTGTGTTCGCTGTAGGCCGCCGCTGCTGCACCGTGGCGAACCAGGCGGACGATGCTCACTGGTCTCGCTCCGGTCGTCGAGTGAAGCTCATGATGTCGAGGGGGTACTCGTTGTGGGACGCACTAGTACGGGTTGAAGTGGAGCCGGTGACCAGGCCGGTGCCACGTGGTCCGCAGCAGCGTGCCGTTCAGCGAGCCGGTGACGTAGGCCGTCGTCATGTCCTCGCCGCCGAAGCAGAGGTTGGTGGTGAGCGGATCGCCGCTCGGCACGTGGGTGCTCGTGCCGTCGGGGGCGAAGTCGGTCACCCCGCCGTTCCGGATCGTGGCCACGCAGACGTGATCGGCGCTGTCGACCGCGAGCGAGTCGAGCAGCTGCTCCCCTTCGAGGCCGGCCAGGAGGCGTCCTCGGGTCCCCTTCCCGTACGGTCGGTCCAGCTCGCCCGCGGCGGTCACGTCCCAAACCCGGACCCGCCCGGTCTGGGTCTCGGCCACGTAGAGCCGCTCGTCGTGGGGTGAGAGGCCGATGCCGTTCGGCCCGTCGACCGGGTAGATCACCTCGGTGATCGACGAGCCGTCGGGCGTTGCGTAGTAGATGCCGCCGTGGTCCCGCTGCCGCTCCCAGTGCTTGCCGTGGTCGGTGAACCAGAACCCACCGGTGGCGTCGAACACGATGTCGTTCGGGGCGCTGAGCGGGTGACCGTCGGCCTCGGTGTAGAGCGTCTCGACCTCGCCGCTGTCGATGTCGACCGCCTGGATCGAGCCTCCGACGTAGCTGTTGTTGGTGTCGGCGATCCTGACCCGGCCCTTGGCGTCGATCGTCGTGTCGAAGCCACCGTTGTTGCAGACGTAGATCCGGCCGTCGGGACCGAGGGCGATTCCGTTCGGCCCACCACCACACTCGGCCACTACCTCGACCGTCCCGTCGGGCTTCACCCGGCTGACCGTGCGCCGGGCGATCTCGACGACGAAAACCGACCCGTCGGGCATTGCGATCGGGCCCTCTGGGAACAGCAGCCCTTCGGCCATCACTTCCATCGTGCTCACGTCATCCCCTTCTCTCGTGACGAACCTGAGTGACGAACGGATGCAGTCTTGCCCAGAACCCACGTCTGGTGCGAAGGAATCGGTATCGGCGAGGGGGACGGTCGGGGATTAGGCCGCTACCGGCCTCGGTGAGTAGCGTTGATTCCGGGACCTGACGCCTGCCGCCGCCAGCTCTGGGCGGCGGCGACACAACTACATCCAGGAAGGGACGGGCCATGGCCGACTTCGACATCCACATCACCGGGGGCACGATCGTCGATGGCACCCGGGTGCCGCGCTACCAGGGTGACGTCTGGATCAAGGACGGGAAGATCGCCCAGCTGGGGGGCAGGGCTCAGGGCGTGGCCGACGAGGTGATCGACGCAGAAGGGAAGATCGTCGCCCCGGGCTTCGTGGATCTCCACACCCACTACGACGCCCAGATCCGGTGGGACCCGTGGTGCACGATCTCCGGCTATCACGGCGTCACCAGCGTCGTTCTCGGCAACTGCGGCTTCGGGTTCGCCCCGGTCAAGCCCGACTTCCGCGATCGCTCGATGCTCACGATGACCCGGACCGAAGCCATCCCGTATGAGTCGATGAAACAGGGCATGAACTGGGATTGGGAGACGATCCCCGAGTATCTCGACAGCCTCGACCGTCAGCCCAAGGGCGTCAACTGCATCCAGTACATGCCGACCGCCTCGCTGATGACCTACGTGATGGGGCTCGAGAAGGCCAAGGCCGGCGAGATCGCCACGGTCGAGGAGCGCAAGGAGATGCAGCGCCTCCTCCACGAAGGCATGGACGTTGGGCTGTGTGGCTTCTCCATTCAGCGGCTCGGCCCCGATTCGGTCCAGGCCGACTTCGACGGCTCGCCGATGGTGACCGACATCATGCACGACGAGGACATCCTCGCTCTTGCCGAGGTGCTGGCCGAGCGGGACGAGGGCTTCGTGCAGATCACGCAGGGCACTGGCGATATCAAGGCCGATCTCGCCTTCCTCGAGAAGCTGGCGGCCACCGCCAAGCGCCCGATCCTCCACAATGTGGTCGCCCCGGCGCGCAGGGACCCCGAAGTCCACCGGCGGCCGCTGCGGTGGATCGACAAGTGCCGGGAGCAGGGCCTTCCGATCTACGCCCAGTGCGGCACCGGTCGGGCCGGTTTCGCCTTCACCTTGGAGCACTGGAACCTGTACGACGCCTCCCCGGCATGGCGGGCCGTAACGACCGGCTCGAAGGAGGAGAAGATCACCAAGATGCAGGACCCGGAGCTTCGTCGGGCTCTCGTCGAGGAGGCCGAGGAGGCCGACCGGCGGCTCCGGGTGATCCAGGCCGGCGTCGGCGGCAACCCCAAGAGCCTCGTGGTCCAAGGCGTCAACCGCCAGGCCGACCTGCAACAGTACGTCGGCCGCTCGGTCGGCGACATTGCCGAGGAGGAGGGCAAGCACGTCATCGAGACCATGCTCGACCTGTCGCTCCAGGGCGACCTGAACGTGGAGTTCCTCGGCCCGGACAAGGGCTCGAACGCCGAGTTCATGGGCGAGATGATGAGCAACCCCTACGCCATCCCCGGCGTGTCCGACGGGGGTGCCCACACCAAGTTCTTCACCGGCGGCGCCTACACCACCGACTTCCTCACCTGGCTGGTGCGCGACGAGGCCACCGTCACCCTCGAAGAGGCCCACTTCCGGCTGTCGAACCTGCCGGCCAAAGCGGCTGGCTTCCGAGACCGGGGCGTGCTCGAGGAGGGAAAGGCGGCCGATGTCGTCGTCTACGACATGGAAGAGCTGGCAATCGACCCGCCGTGGATCGGCGACGTCGAGTACGACCTCCCTGGCGGCGAGTGGCGGCGAGTCCAACGGGCCAAGGGCTATGACAAGATCCTCGTCAACGGCGAGGTCACCTTTGACAACGGGGAGTGCACCGGCACCACGTCGGGGCGGCTCCTCCGCCACGGTCGGGGCTGAGCGGCCCTCGACCCTCCCGAAGCTGAGCTGGGACGAACCGCCTGCCACGTCGGCAGGCCCG
The DNA here is from genome assembly GCA_029861725.1 of Acidimicrobiia bacterium. Classification (GTDB taxonomy): domain Bacteria; phylum Actinomycetota; class Acidimicrobiia; order Acidimicrobiales; family SZUA-35; genus CADEDH01. Next base: position 5,752 of record JAOTYQ010000374.1, read on the forward strand.
ATCGCCGCTGCTAGATCTTCGGCGTGGGGTCTCGTGATGTCGTGTCAAGTTCGGGGATGTTCGGCCGGAGGCCGAACTCCAGGAACCCTCCGGGTTCCCGCGGGTTACCGTCCCGCCGCACGCTAGCTTCCAGGGCCCCCGGCCGCCGAGGAGGGCCCATGAGCGAGCCGCGTCGACGCGTCGTTCTTGCTGCTGCGGTCATGGTCGCCCTGCTCGCCGCATGTGGCGATGGAGATCCCGGGGGCGTGGCCGTGGCCGACCACGACCACGACCACGACGACGACCACGACCACGACCACGACGGCGCCCGTGGCCGCCGGTTTGCCGACACCTGAGGATGTCGCTCTCCAGTACGACTCGCTGTGCCTGCAGACCGACAACC
>JAOTYQ010000376.1 GCA_029861725.1 Acidimicrobiia bacterium
GTGGTCGGGATCGACCGTCTGTTGACGCAGCTGCAGCCAACCGATTGGTCAGTGAGAGCGCTTGGTCTGGGAATCAAGGAACTGAACTCCGACGTCCTGACTTCGCTCTCAGGCACGAATCGGGGGATCCTCGGCGAGCTGCTGACTGCCCGTGAGTTCGACGGCGTTCTCGAGTTTCGTAAGACCGTGTTCGTCAATGGCCGACCTCGTGAGATCGATGTGGTTGCTGACGGTGGGGCGACCTGGATCGACGTCAAGACGGGCGCACGCTTCACGCTCAACTCGTCAAACTGGAACGAGTTGAGGGCGCAGGCCAGCCGGCTGGTTGAGGCCGCAGCCCATCCAGAAAACCACGTAGCTGGCGCCAGTCCTACTGTGGTCTACGTCTTTCGAGGCGGTGTTTCCGATGAGGTCCGGCAAGCGCTCGTCGAGATCGGAGCTCGCTTCAGCGTACGAGTCGAAGTCAGGGCAATCGAGGAGGTTCCGGGATGAAGAGCCCACAGCCGATTGTCTTCTACGTGCCCAAGATCAGCCTTCACCGGGATGCTCGGAGACCCGACATTGTCGGGGCCTTGGAACTCGTTGGCGCAAACGGGATCGAGCGGTGGGCTGGTGACCGGTACTCGGCCGACTGGGGTGGTGTTGAAGTCATCGCCAGCCTTGGTGAGCTACCGGAACACCTTCGGCTCATTCTGCAACTCCGAGCCTTGGACTGGCTCGACATCACCGAGGTCGACGAATACGGCGCGCTCGTCGAGCCGGGCCGGCTCCGGCGTCTCGTTCATGCGTTTGCCGAGGCCTGCGACGCGCTGGACTGTGATCTCGCAGCCAAGTTCTCCGACGTGCTCCCCGAGCACTGGGTGGAATGGGACCGCCTCTACCCGACGTTCGACCGGCTGCTCGAGGCGAAGGACTCCGTCGAAGTCACGCTTCGCGCCGATGACTTCGGTTTCGCCAACCGTCGGTTGACTCAGTTCACGTGGGCCACGATTACGGAGCTTGGCAAGGTCGACGGCTTTCTCAACGGCTTCGAGACCGAGAAGGGCTACGTGTGGTTCAACGACGAAACGCCGCCGGCGTGGCCGTTGCCCGAGTGGTCGTATGACCGGGTGTACTCGGCCCCGGCGGCGTCGGGGTGGCCGCACAAGTGGTGGGGGCTGTGGCCGCACGTCCACTTCGTGCGGACCGGCCGGGAGGACATCGCCGACCATCTCGACGACTATCGGGACGAGTCGGTGCCGCAGGCGATCCAGAGCTTCATGGCCGACTACCTGCAGGCCACGCCGCCGGCGCTGGTGGCGTCGGAGAACCGGCTCAACCCGGCCCGTTGCGACCTGTGCGACGACCCGGTGCCGATCAACCGGTTCCACAGCGACGACGTGTGGTGGTGGCCGGGCGATCTCGGGCACTACGTGCGAAAGCATCATTTCGTGCTGCCAAACGAGATGGCTGCCCACATCGTGGCCGCCGACGGGATCCCTCCCGACGTCGACGATCTGACCGCCGATCTCGACGAGCTGCCGTGGCCGCCGAAGGTGTTCCCCGATGACCCGCCGTGGCCCCATCAGGCGGCCGAGGAGGGCGACGGATGGCGGGTGTTCCATCCAGACGGATCGATTACCGAGCCGGACGGGACGATCACCCGTCCAAACCCAGACCTAGAATGAGGCAAGGATCGCTGGCGGATGTTCGATCATGATCCAGTTTCTCGTGGCGTCGCTTCTGCTGTCGTTGTTGCTGACGATGGTGCTCAACCTCTTGCTTCGCGTGCCCGGTGTGCAGCAGTGGCTCGACGCCCGACTGGACGCAGTGATGGCGGCCCGCCCTGAGCGCAACGGCCCAACGCGCTCCGACGACGGGCCGAGGGTTCGGGTTTTCGTGCCGTGGAAAGCGATGCTGATCGGCTCGATCGTCCTCACGATCCTCGTGAACGCGATCGGAGCGATCGGGTGAGGGGGCGGAGGAATCATGACTGACGATGTGACGTTCTACGATGACATCGAGGGCTACTGCGGTCGGCTCAGCTGCGCCCCTGGCGACACCGTCACCCTCCACGTCTCAACGCGCTGCGGCCGCTATGACGCTGCGGTGCACCGATGGGGTGCGCAACGGGAGCTGGTGTGGCAGAGCCCCGACCTCGCCGGCAGCCATGTCCCGCCACTGCCCGACGCCGACGCCAATGGCTGCCGCTGGCCGGTGTCGGTCGAGATCCCGGTCGGTGACGATTGGCGCTCCGGTTTCTACCTGGTGACCCTGACCGGCCACGAGCCCGACTACCCGACCGCTCACGCCGGTTTCGTCGTCCGGGCTGGACCCCAGCGTCAACGGGCGTTGCTCGTGCTCGCCACCAACACCTGGAACGCCTACAACACCTGGGGCGGCAAGAGCCTCTACACCGGCGGGCACCGCGTCAGCTTCCGCCGACCGTTCGGCCGGGGCCTCCTGCACCGCCCCGAGGTCGATCGCGACGACCGCAAAGCACGGCCCACCCGTTGGGGCGAGGAGCCCGACAGCAACGGCGACCGGTTCCAGGAGTACCGCACAGCCCACGGCTACCCGGCCGCCATCGGCTCGACCGGTTGGTTCAGCCACGAGCGCCGCTTCGTCGAGTGGGCCGAAGCAGCCGGCTACGCCTTCGACGTCTGCGTCTCGTCCGACCTGGACGACGACCCCGCTGTGCTCGACGGCTACGAGCTCTTGATCGACGTCGGCCACGACGAGTACTGGTCGGCCGGTCAGCGCTCCACCGTCGAAGCCCACGTGGCGGGCGGCGGGCACTTCGCCAGCCTGTCGGGCAACACGATGTTCTGGCAGGTCCGTCTGGAGGGCCCAGACGACGACCCGGGGGCGACGATGGTGTGCCACAAGTACACCGCCCACGAGACCGACCCGGTGGTCGCGGCCGGCGATACCGACGCCATGACCGGCATGTGGTGCGACCCCCTGGTCGGACGGCCCGAGTGGGCGCTCCTCGGGGCCGCCTCTGCGTGGGGTCTCTACAGCCGGTTCGGTCAGGCCACCCCTCGAGGGTCGGGGGCGTTCACCGTGTACCGGGCCGATCACTGGCTCCTCGCCGGCACCGGCCTCCGTTACGGTGACCTGCTCGGCGCCCGTGACGGCGTCGTCGGCTACGAGACCGTCGGCTGCCGGATCGACTTCGACGATCTGCAGCTCCCGGTCGCACGCCCCGCCGACGGGCTGCCGACCGACATCGAGATCGTCGCGTTCACCCCCTCCAGCAACCTCGCGGTGGGGGAGTACCCGGCATCGATCTCGGCCCTCTCCGACCAGGGTGACCTCGAGTTCCTGGCCGTCCGTCTCTACGGCGGACACGACGAGGACAGCCTCGCCCGGGTCCGTCACGGCAACGCCGTGCTGTCGGTGTGCCGACCCCATGGCGACACCGGCGGCGAGGTGGTGGTCGCTGGCACCACCGACTGGGTGTTCGGCCTGGCCCGAGACCCGATGGTGGCCCAGGTGACCGCCAACATCCTCGACCGCTACCTCGCCACCCCGGATCCACCGTCATGAACCAGGTGCAGTTCGATTACGACGGCGCCCTACGCCTCGCTCGCGACCTGCACGCCACCGCCCAACGCCTGGAACTGCTGCTGACCGAACGCGACCACCGGGCCACCACCGCCCTCAGGTCGTGGCGCGGCCCCCACGGCGACGTCTTCCGAGCCCGGGCCACCACCGAGGACCAGGAGGCCCGTAGCGTCGTGGGGGCGCTGACGGTCGAGGCGCTCGACTGGGCCCAGGCCTGGGCCGACGCGATCAACGAGCAGAATCGCCGCAACCGGGAGCGTCGGGTCCAGGAGCTGTCCGACGCCCGAGCCATCGGCGAGCGGCTCGTCGATCTCGCCGTTGGCGACGACTCCGATCAGCAGGTCGCCGACCTTCGCTACATCTCGGTACCCCGCGCTCCCGACTTCGTCCCCACCGGATCCCTGCAACGGTTCTGACCCGGATCCCTGCAACGGTTCTGACCCGGATGCCGGCCAACGTGGGCGGTGATCCACGCTCGCGGCAGCGCGGCCGACGTGCGGGTCATGACGCCCGCTCGAACTGATCGCCGGTCCCACGGACCACCAACCGAAGGCGACCGGCCCGGCGCTGCTGGTCGACCTTGGCGTGGTCGTCGGCCCAGCGCCGAGCCGACCGAGCCCGCGCCCGAGCCGCCAGCTGCTCCCGCCGTGGGCGCAGCTTCATCAGCTCCCGCTGATGGGCCCGGATCAGGGCCTGGTAGGTCTCGGTGTCCACGCATTCGTTGTACCCGAGGGGTGTGACACCGAGATCAGTCGACGACCGGCAGCTCCCGGGCCATCTCCACGATCCGGTGGCACCCCTCCTCGAGGCGTTCCTCGCCGATGGTGAACGCCAGCCGGAGCCAGCCCTCGGCGTTCGGGCCGAACGCCCCGGCGTCGAGCGCCGACACCCCCTTGCGCTCCAGGAGAGCCAACGAGAACTCGCCGCTCGACAGGCCCCGACCTCGCACGTCGACCATCACGTACATCCCGCCCTCCGGCGACAGCACCGGCAGCTCGGCCGACAGCACCTTGCAAGCGAGATCCCGCCGGCGACGGTAGGTGGCCCGCATCTCGTCGACCGGCATCGCCAACGCCTCGATCGCAGCCTCCTGCACGAAGCCGGGGATCCCGTACAGCATCGGCAGGGTCAACCGAGCGACATGATCGGCAAGATCGCGAGGCCCGATCAGCCACCCGCACCGCCAACCGGTCATCGCGTGCGACTTCGACAGGCTCGACACCGTCACCGCCCGCTCGGCCATGCCGTCGAGCCCGGCGATCGAGCGGTGCTCGCCCTCGTAGATCAGGTCGGCGTAGACCTCGTCGGCGATCACCCACAAGTCGTGCTCTACGGCGAGGCCCGCCAGCCCGTTGAGTTCCTCAGCAGTCGCCACCACACCGGTCGGGTTCGAGGGCGTCGCGAAGGCGATCGCTTTGGTACGGGGCGTGATGGCGGCCGCCACTCGCTCGACGTCGATCCGGAATCCGGGGCCCGTTGGCACGGGCACGAGATCGGCCCCTCCGGCGCGGAGCGTGGCCTCGTAGGTCACGTACATCGGGTCGAAGCCGAGCACCTCGTCGCCGTGGTCGAGCAGGCAGAGGCTGGCGGCGAACAGGGCGTTCTGGGTGCCCGGAACCACGACCACGTTGTCGGCCGCGACCGCCACCCCGGCCCGCTTGGCGAACCGGTCGGCGATCGCGGCCCGTAGTTCGAGGCGACCCTCCAGCTCGGTGTAGTGGGTGTCGCCGGCTCGCAGCGCCGCGACGGCCCGCTCGACGATCGGCGCCGGGGTGGCGAAGTCGGGGTCGCCGATGCTGAAGAAGATGACGTCTTCCCCGGCCTCGGCCCGCCGGGTTGCGTCGAAGTGGACCTGCCACGCCTCGGCCCCCTGCCCGCCTATCCGCTCGACCAGCGACGAGAATCTCATCGAGCCGAGCGTAGTGACAGCTCGACCGGCAACCGCCAAGCGGCACGCCGTGGGCGGGCCGGCCGCGCCCGCAACTACGTTAGATGGAGAGACAACGACGGGCCGCCGGCCCATCGAACGGGCAGACGAGCAAGGACGGTTGACGAATGGGCCTCCCCGACGACTGGTCGACCCCACTGGTGGTCCTCGCGCTGGTGGGAATCGTCGCAATGCTGGCGGTCACGGTGATCGTCCTGATCCGGTTCCTCAGGACCTTCAAGCTCGTCCGCAGCCAGCTCATGCCGCTCGGGGGCAAGGTGGCGTTCTGGGGCACGCTCATCTACGTGATCTCCCCGATCGACATCCTCCCCGACCCACTCCTCATCGACGACCTGGCGCTCCTCCTCGGCGCCCTCACCTACATCAACCGCCTCGCCCGCGGGCTCGGCATCGACCCGGCCTCGGAGCCGGCCAGAGGCCCGGCGGACTCGACCCGACGCCCACGGTCGTCCGACGACATCATCGACATCCCGTGACCGGCGGCGGTGCGCCGAGGAGGCGGCGCCGACGTGGCGCGATGAGCGGGCGTCAGCTGTAGCGGGGAGACGGGGTCCCGAACCGGAGATCGTCGGGGTCGGCGTCGGGGTTGGTGTGGAGAACCTCGCATTCCATCCGGTCCGGGTCGC
>JAOTYQ010000375.1 GCA_029861725.1 Acidimicrobiia bacterium
GGGGCGGAACGTCGACCGCTGGACGTGGTCGTGTGGGATCGAAAAGGTGGACCAGTGAGCGTCGGAGCGAACGGAGTCGCTCCTTACCGAGTTCCGCCTGGGGCGGAACGTCGACCGCTGGACGTGGTCGTGTGGGATCGAAAAGGTGGACCAGTGAGCGTCGGAGCGAACGGAGTCGCTCCTTACCGAGTTCCGCCTTCGGCGGAACGTCGACTGCTGGGTTCTGTCGTGTGGGATCAAAAAGGTGGACCAATGAGTGTCGGAGCGAACGGAGCCGCTCCTTACCGAGTTCCGCCTGGGGCGGAACGTCGACCGCTGGACGTGGTCGTGTGGGGTTGGAGGGTAGGGCTATGAGCGCCGGAGCGAACGGAGTCGCTCCTTACCGAGTTCCGCCTTCGGCGGAACGTCGACTGCTGGGTTCTGTCGTGTGGGATCAAAAAGGTGGACCAATGAGCGTCGGAGCGAACGGAGTCGCTCCTTACCGAGTTCCGCCTGGGGCGGAACGTCGGCCGCTGGACGTGGTCGTGTGGGGTTGGAGGGTAGGGCTATGAGCGTCGGAGCGAACGGAGTCGCTCCTTACCGAGTTCCGCCTGGGGCGGAACGTCGGCCGCTGGACGTGGTCGTGTGGGGTTGGAGGGTAGGGCTATGAGCGTCGGAGCGAACGGAGTCGCTCCTTACCGAGTTCCGCCTGGGGCGGAACGTCGGCCGCTGGACGTGGTCGTGTGGGGTTGGAGGGTAGGGCTATGAGCGTCGGAGCGAACGGAGCCGCGGTATTTTCGTTTGCCACCGAGGAGGCAGCCGCCGCCGCGACGTTCCCCATCCTCCCCGCGCTGATCGCGATCCCCGTGCTGACGGCGGTCGTCATCGGCCTGCTGCCGCCGAGCCGACCCGACTACGCGAAGGTGGCAGCGCTCGTCGGATCGTCGATCACCGGGGCCATATCGGTGTTCCTGCTCGCCGACTTCGACGCGAGCGACGGCGGGTTCCAGTTCCTGGTCCAGCAGGATTGGGTGCCGAGCCTCGGCCTCAGCTGGCTGCTCGCGGTCGACGGGATCTCGCTGTTCCTCGTGGTGCTGACCGGCATCCTGTTCCCGATCTCCATCATCACGAGCGATCCCCACCACGACGCCAAGCCGTACTACCTCTGGCTGATGCTCCTGATGGCCGGGTCGATGGGAGCGTTCCTCGCACTCGATCTGCTGCTGTTCTTCCTGTTCTTCGAGGTCGTCCTGGTCCCGATGTACTTCCTGATCGGCGGGTGGGGCCACGAGGCCCGGGTCTTCGCTGCGATGAAGTTCTTCCTCTACACGATGGCGGCCTCGGCGCTGATGCTCGTCGGCATCGTCAGCCTCGTCTTCCTCACCGCCCGAGCCACCGGGGAGATCACCTTCGACGTCCGGGCGCTGGCCGACGCTCAGGCCCTCGGCGACACCGCCGCGCTACTCGTCTTCATCTCGTTCGCCATCGCGTTCGCCGTGAAGGTCCCCCTCTTCCCGGTGCACACCTGGTTGCCCGATGCCCATACCGAAGCGCCGACGGCCGGATCCGTGATCCTCGCCGGCGTGATGTTGAAGCTCGGCACCTACGGCTTCATTCGCTACGGCGTCTACCTCTTCCCGAGCGTCGTGGTCGACCTCGGCCCGATCTTCTTCACGCTGGGCGTGATCGGGGTCGTCTACGGGGCGGCGGTCGCCACGATGCAGCGCGACCTCAAGCGCTTGGTCGCCTACTCGTCGGTGGCCCACATGGGCTTCATCGTGATCGGCATCTTCGCCCTCAACAGCCAGGGGCTCGACGGTGCCGTCCTCCAGATGGTCAACCACGGCGTGTCCACCGGTGCCCTGTTCATCCTCGTCGGCTGGGTCTACGAGCGCCGCCACACCCGCGAGATCTCGGCGCTCGGCGGGCTGCAGGCATCGGCCCCGGTCATGGCCGGGGTGTTCACCCTCGTGATGCTGTCGAGCATCGGGCTCCCGGGGCTCAACGGGTTCATCGGCGAGTTCCTGATCCTGCTCGGCGCGTTCTCCAGCGGCCGGTGGTGGGCCGTCGTCGCCGTGAGTGGCGTGATCCTCGCCGCCCTCTACCTGCTCTGGGCCTACCAGCGCACCTTCCACGGACCGGCCGAAGGTGACAATGCGACGATGCGCGACCTCCGGCCGGCCGAGCTGTTCGGAATCGCCCCGTTGCTGGCGTTGATCGTCTTCCTGGGCGTGTACCCGAAACCGGTCCTCGAGCGCATCGAGCCGTCGGTCGATGCGCTGCTGATCCACGTGGAAGCGAAGGTGAGCGGGTTCACCGAGAACGAGCCCGATGAGGTGCCGCCCACCGGCGTCGAGCAGTTGATCCTGACCGCCGAGGAGGCCCCCGAGGTGACCGAGGGTGAAGCGGGCGCCGGGAGCGAAGGCGAGAGCGAATGATCGTGGCACTGTTCGCCCAGCAGACCAGCCCGGAGATCGTGTGGTCGCTCATCCTGCCGTTCTTGATCCTGGCCATCGGCGGCGTCGTGCTCGTCACGATCACGTCGCTGGTTCCCGGCCTTCGAGGCGGCGGCTTCCCCGCAGCGTTCACCGGGGCGGTCGCCGTTGTGTCTGGGGCGTTCCTGGTGCCGGTTTGGAACCGGGTGGCCGACACGGAGGGACCGCAGCTGGCGGTGGCCGACGCGATCGGTGTCGACGGGTTCACCGTCTTCATCACGGCTGTCATCTGCGTCGCCGTCTTCTTCGCAGCCATGCTCCTCGACGAGTACCTGCGGAGGGAGAACCTCGACGGTCCCGAGTGGTACGTATTGCTCCTGATGTCGGCCTCGGGCGGTGTCCTGCTGGCCTCCGCCGAGGACTTGATAGTGACCTTCCTCGGGCTTGAGATCCTGTCGATCGCCGCCTACGTGATGGCGGCACTCCACCTCCGGCGAGCCGAGTCGCAGGAGGCGGGGTTCAAGTACTTCCTCCTCGGTGCTGTGTCCTCTGCGCTGTTCCTCTACGGGATCGCCCTCGTGTACGGCGCCACGGGCTCGACGTCGCTCCGCTCGATCGCTGCTGCCGGGGTGAACGAGGCGGGTCTCGACCCGGGCAGCGAGTCGTCGCTCATCCTGGCCGGGATGGCACTGTTGCTCGTCGGTTTCGCCTTCAAGGTGTCGGCCGTGCCGTTTCACCTCTGGACGCCCGACGTCTACGAAGGGGCCCCGACACCGGTCGTGGCGTTCATGGCATCGGGGGTGAAGGTCGCCGGGTTCGCGGGACTGGTGCGGGTGTTCTGGGCGGGCTTCAACCCCTATCTCGACGACTGGCGCCCGCTGATCGCCGGGCTCGCCGTGCTCACCCTGCTGCTCGGCTCGGTCCTCGCTCTGGCCCAGCGAAACGTCAAGCGGATGCTGGCCTACTCGTCGATCACACATGCCGGCTTCATGCTGGTGGCGGTGCACGCGGCGTCGACCCCCGGCGTCGGCCAGCTCCTCGGAGGCGAGGCTCTGCTGTTCTACCTGTTCGCCTATACGGTGATGATCGCTGGCACCTTCGGTGTGGTGACGATCGTCGGCGGTCGGGGCGACGGACGACACGACTTGGACGACTATCGCGGTCTGTCCCACCGCTACCCCCTCCTCGCCGGTCTCATGTCGGTGCTGCTGTTCGCTCAGGCCGGGGTGCCGTTCACGTCCGGCTTCTTCGCCAAGTTCCGGGTGATCGCCGCCGCCGCCCGCAACGAGTCCTACTGGCTCGCCGGGATCGCGATGCTCGCCGCCGTCGTCGCCGCCGTGCTCTACCTGAGGATCGTGGTGTCGATGTTCCTCGTCGACGACGGGCCGCCAACCGACGTAGGCGACGGCGACGATGAAGTGGCGGCTGGGGCCGGCGGTGCTGTCATCGCGCCAGCGATCCCAAGGGTGACTCCTGCGTTGTCGGCTGTCGTGGCGGTCTCGATCGCGGCGGTCGTCACCGTCGTGCTCGGTTTGCTGCCCGACATCGGCGGCGGTGTGCTCACCGACGCGGCGGCGACCCTCGCCTCCTTCCGCTGAGCCGCGTTGGCCCGAAGCGCCGCTCGCGTTGCCCGGGGCTCATACCTGAACCGATCCGGGCCCCGGCAACGTAGCCATCTCCGTGGACAGCGTTGTCCCTGGCTGGTGCCCCATCGGGGCATCTCGCCGGTAATGTTTGCAGGCAGTGCTCGAGGTGGATGGCGGAGCCAGGGGCGGCAGCCAGGCACCGGGGGGTTCGCTTGTGCTGGAGCGGCCACCGGTGCCTGCTCCCAGACCTGAGCACCGGAGGGGCGGCGCCGGCACTACGCACCCGACGACGCCTGCCCCGCCGGACGAACCCGACCGCACCCGATCGGTCGGTTCGATCGCCCGGTTGGTCGCAAGGCTGGCGATCGCCGCCGCCGTGCTCACCGTCGGGCTGACCGCAATACCGCTCGGCAAGCCCGACGCCTCGGAACTCGTGACCACCGATGGCGCTCGCACGCTGCGGGCTCGATCGGCGACCTCAACGACCACGACGACCGGGCAGGCACCGCCGACCAGCACCGAACGAGGAGGGGCCGCGGCCGACGACACGACCGACGGTCTGTTGTCGCGGGCGCCCTCGGTGCCCCGCGCCTTCGCCGCCACCGGGCCGGCGGCCGCGCCGTTCGACCTCGACCTCGCCGCCCTCGCTCCGGTGGTCCGGGAAGCCGAGCAGCAGGCGGCGATCGCCGGCGGCGTATGGATCGAACCGACCGTCGAACCGAACAGCGACTGGGTCGACGGCGGCAACGGGGTCCGGTTGCCCGACCTCCTGCTCCGGATCCGGTTCTGCGAGTCGACCAACGACTACCAGGCCGCAAACGGCATCTCGACGGCTCGCGGCGCCTACCAGTTCCTCGCCAGCAGCTGGGTCTGGTATGGCCATGCCGATCGGTACGGAGTGGCCGAGGCCCATCTCGCCACACCGGCCCAGCAAGATGAGGCCGCGCTCATGACCTACCAGGAGGTCGGGGCCCGGCCCTGGGCCGAGAGCCGACCGTGCTGGGACGATGACGACATCGATCCCCGCTACGCCACCGCTACGCCACCGGCGCCGGCACCGACCACCACAACGACGTCGGCGTCGGGTTCGTCGACTTCGACAACGGCCGGCTCCCAGCCATCGACGACCACCACAGCGCCGTCGTCGACTACCGCCAGCGTGCCGTCGTCGACGACCACCTCCACGGTGGCCTCGTCGACGTCGTCGTCGACGTCGGTGTCCTGAGCGGTCGAAGGTGCGGGAGCGGGTTCAGCCGCCGGAGGCTGCCGAGTCGCCGGCGGCCGCGGCGACGGCCTCGTCGTGGGGATCGTCGAGCCAACCGTCGGGCAGGGCAACGATTTGCGGGCCTCTGGTGTGGCCCCGGGCGACCCGCCGGTTCTCGGCCGGGAGGTCGGCATCGGGGACGAGGCTCAAGAGCTCGGCCAGGTGGTCGAGGCTCTCGATCTGCCCGAGCCGGCCTCTGAGCTCACCACCGACCGGGTACCCCTTCAGGTACCAGGCGGTGTGCTTGCGGAACTCCCGGACTCCCTTGTGGGCACCGAACCAGTCGACGAGCAGCGCGGCGTGCTCGGCCATCGTGGCCCGCACCTGCGGTGTTGCGGGATGCGACGGGATCGGCTCGCCCCGGAGCGCAGCGGCCAGCTGCCCGAACAACCACGGCCGACCGAGGCAGCCCCGGCCGACGACCACCCCGTCGCAGCCCGTCTCGGTCATCATCGCGACGGCGTCGGCCGCCTCCCAGATGTCGCCGTTGCCGAGGACGGGGATCGATGGGATCGCATCCTTCAGCCGTGCGATCGTCGACCAGTCGGCAGTACCGGAGTAGAGCTGTGCAACCGTACGCCCGTGCAACGCCACCGCAGCGACGCCCGCATCGGCGGCGATCCGGCCGGCGTCGAGGTAGGTGACGTGGTCCCCGTCGATCCCGACTCGCAGCTTCACGGTGACCGGCACCGAGCCGGCGGCCTTGACCGCCGAGGCGACGACCGCCTCGAAGAGCCGCCGCTTGAACGGCAGGGCCCCGCCGCCGCCGTGGCGGGTCACCTTCCGGACCGGGCAGCCGAAGTTGAGGTCGAGATGGTCGACGCGATCTTCCACCACGAGACGCCGGACGGCCTCGCCT
>JAOTYQ010000377.1 GCA_029861725.1 Acidimicrobiia bacterium
GGCAGGCCGATGAGCAGGTAGGTGGCTGCGGCTCGCCGACCCGTCAGCGCCCCAAGCACTGCGGCGACGCCCAGGTCGATGGCGAGCGACGTCGCGGCCAGCGTCCGGTGTGTCTCCACGACCCCGCTGCTGGCGACGGCCTCGATCAGGATCACGCTGCCGGGCGGATACTCCACAGGGTGGTCGACCCAGTGCCGTCCAGACTCGTCGGCCAGCGCTTGGAACCGGGCAACGTCCCAGCCGACCAGCTCCTCCGCCTCGTTCGTCCACGGTCCGGCGACGAGGAGCACGGCCGCCGCCACGCGCAGGGCGACGGCGCCGATCAGCAGCCAGCGCATCGCCCCAGGCTGGTGGTCTCGGTGCCGATTCCCACCGCTCGCACCCCGATCGCCGACGATCGGCAGCCCCGTTGTGAGCGGTCTGGAGCGTGACGGTGGTCGCTTCGAAGCTTCACATCCACCGCACTGTCGGTATCGTGGTGGGTGACGACCAGCCAGCACCCTCCGGGAGCGCCGATGACAGCAGCCGATACCGCAGCCGATCTCGACGGTGACAGCCGACCCGACGAGCCGGTGCGTGACCCTCAGCGGCCCCTGGCGGTTACCGGCGCCGCTCTGGAGACCGTGCTCGAGGTCCGGGCCGGCGAGGACGACCCCGGGGCGACGGCATTGCGAGTGGCGATCACCGGTTCGAACATGACCGACTTCGTGTACGCCCTCGATCTCGTCGGCATCGCCGAAGCGGCCGACGACGACGTCGTGTACACCCAGGGAGCCCACGACGAGCTGACCGTGATCGTCCCCGTCGACTCGGTCGAGAACATGGTCGGGGCGGCGCTCGACGTGCCAGCCAACAGCGCAGCCGGGGGGTTGGTGATCCGCAATCCCAACACGCCCGATCCGCTGGCTGGCCTCGATCTCGACCTGACCGGCGAGTTGCCGGAGAAGGTCCAGGCCGTGCTCGATCAGGCGATCAATCCTGCGCTCGGCGCTCATGGAGGATTCGCCAAGCTGGTCGGCATCGAGCACACCCGGGTATTCGTCACGATGGGCGGTGGTTGCCAGGGTTGCGCCGCGAGCGCGATGACCCTGCGGGACGGCATCAGGTCGATGCTGATGGACTCGCTGCCGGAGATCACCGACGTGATCGACGCCACCGACCACAGTGCCGGGGAGAACCCCTTCTACACCTGAGCGCTCCGCAGCGCCGAACCCAGTTCCCGCCTCTGCGGAGAAGTCGTCACCACCGCGCCCGTGACGTAGGGTAGGTGCCCACACTCACCAAGGGGGTTGCGTTGCGCGGCATCATTGCCTACGGGTCCTATCTGCCCTATTACCGACTTCAGAAGGGGGCGATCACCGCTGCCCTCGGCACCGGAGGGGGTCGGGGCACTCGCTCGGTCGCGTCCTACGACGAGGACGCGACGTCGATGGCCGTCGAAGCGGCCCGAGCCGCGATGGCCACCTCCGACGTGAGCCCAGCCGGCGTCACGTTCGCCACCGCCACACCGCCCTATCTCGACAAGACCAACGCCACCGTCATCCACGCCGCGCTGAACCTGCCATCGCACGTGTTCGCCGGCGACGTCGCCGGCGCGCCCCGCTCGGTCAACGCCGCGTTGCGGTCCGCTCTCGACAGCTCACGGCCTGCCCTGGTCGTGGCCAGCGACGTGAGGTCCGGTCGGCCGGGCTCCTCCGACGAGGCCAACCTCGGCGATGCGGCCGTCGGCTGGCTGATCGGCTCCGACGACGACGGCCCGATCATCGCCGAGTGGGTGGGCGGTGCGTCCGCGACCGCCGAGTTCCTCGATCGTTGGCGCCAGCCCGGCTGGAACTACTCCCGGGTCTGGGAGGAGCGCTTCGGTGAGCACGCGTACCTCCCGCTCGTGACCGAGGCGGCTACCGCAGCGTTCAAGCAATGCCAGCTCGAACCGACAGACGTCGACGCCGTCATCATCGCCGGCCTCCACGCCAGGGCTGTCCGGGGCGCGGCCAGGGCGGCTGGGGTCGACGGGGCGAAGGTCGTCGACGACCTGACCGAGGCGGTCGGCAACACCGGCTCGCCCCATGCGGGGCTCGTCCTGGCCTCGGTCCTCGATCGGGCCGAGCCGGGCCAGACGATCATGGTGGTGCACCTCGCCGACGGGTGCGATGTCGGCTTCGTCCGTACGACCGACGCCATCTCGTCCTACAGCCCCAAGATCACGGTCGCAGATCAGATCGACGCCGGGAACGACGGGCTCGACTACAACACCTTCATCACGTGGCGAGGCTTTCTCGAGCGGGAGCCGCCGCGGCGTCCCGATCCCGAGCCGCCGGCGGCCCCACCGTCGTTCCGATCCGAGGACTGGAAGTACGCCTTTATCGGCTCCCGCGACCGCTCGACCGGGGCCGTCCACCTGCCGCCCCAACGGGTGTCGGTCAAGGGCGGTGCGGTCGACGACATGGAGCCGATCCCCATGGCCGATGTGCCAGCCACCGTGGTCACCTTCACGATCGATCGGCTCGCGTACTCCCTGTCACCACCGGTGATCGCGGTGGTGATCGACTTCGACGGTGGCGGCCGGTTCCAGTGTCAGCTGACCGACGCCGACCCCGACGATGTGAAGATCGGCGACCGGGTCACGATGACGTTCCGGCGGCTGCTGACCGCCAACGGCGTGCACAACTACTTCTGGAAGGCTCGCCCGGCGAGGGACTAGGTGCAGCAGGCTGCTGCCCGCCGCCTGGAGTTCGGCCTTCGGCCGAACGTCCCAAAGGTGCGGTCACTTGGCTCGCCACCGACAATCGACCATATGCTGGAGATACCGCTCGACGAACGGGCCTCGCCAGGGCGCCCGTCACGACAAGACCAAGGACTGAGACATCATGGCGTCACGAGGCATCAAAGATCAGGTTGCCATCATCGGCATGGGGTGTACCCCATTCGGTGAGCACTGGGACAAGTCGGTCGAGGACATGCTCGTCGAGGCGAGCCAGGAGGCGTACGCCTCCGCCGGGATCGAGCAGGACGACATCGATGCGTTCTGGTTCGGCACGCTCGGCTCCGGCGTCTCGGGGCTGACCCTCAGCCGCGCACTGAAGATCGACTACAAGCCGGTAACCCGGGTCGAGAACATGTGCGCCACCGGGTCCGAGGCGTTCCGCAACGCGTGCTACGCCGTCGCCTCCGGGGCCTACGACATGGTCGCCGCGGTCGGCGTAGAGAAGCTCAAGGACAACGGCATGTCGGGTCTCACCGGCGCCACGATCCCCGACGACGGCACGAGGCCGGAGCTGACCGCTCCGGCGATGTTCTCTCTCCTCGCCCCTGCGTACGGCGAGAAGTACGGGGTCGACGAGGCCGAGATGAAGGACGTGCTCACCAGGATCGCGTGGAAGAACCACTTCAACGGCGCCCGCAATCCCCGGGCCCAGTTCCGCAAGGAAGTCGGTAAGGACACGATCTGCAACGCACCGCTGATCGCCGGTCAGCTCGGCATCTTCGACTGCTCGGGCGTCTCCGACGGGTCGGCCGCTGCGATCATCGTCCGGGCCGAGGACGCCCACAAGTACACAGACAACCCGCTGTATGTGAAGGCGCTGGCCTTCTCGGCCGGTCCGGCCGCCGGTCCGATCGATACCGACTACGACTACACCACGTTCAACGAGGTCGTGGCGTCGGCCAAGGACGCCTACGCCCAAGCTGGTGTCACCGATCCTCGGGCGGAGCTCGCGATGGCCGAGGTGCACGACTGCTTCACCCCGACCGAGCTCGTGCTCATGGAGGACCTCGGATTCGCCGATCGGGGCCTCGGTTGGAAAGAGGTGCTCGCCGGCACGTTCGATCTCGACGGTGAGCTGCCGGTCAACCCCGACGGCGGCCTCAAGAGCTTCGGCCACCCGATCGGAGCGTCCGGTCTACGGATGCTGTTCGAGTGCTGGCTCCAACTCCGCGAGGAGGCCCCCGAGGACCGGCAGATCAAGTCGGTGACCGAAGGGGGCAAGAAGCTCGGCATGACCCACAACCTCGGCGGGGCACCCGGCGAGTGCGTGAGCTTCGTCTCGATCGTGGGCAGCGAGCTCGGGTAAGACGCGAGCGCTCGGCGGGTTTCTGCCGACGGGACGCCCACTCGTGGTGCGTCGCACCCTTAGCACGACAGGGGAACGGGGCCGCTCTCGGATCTTCGGAGGGCGGCCTCGAGCTCTGTCGCTGCGATCGCCCAGCCCCTGCTGTCGTTCCGGTCGCTGGCGAACACCACTCCGACGACCGCCCCGCTCTCGGCCACGACCGGTGAGCCCGAGTCGCCCAGTCCGACCTCGACCTCTAGCTCCAGACCTGCTCGCTTCCCGACGCCGTCGAGGCTCACGTCGACCAGCCGGAGTACGGCTGCCGGCTTGGTCTCGATCCCGTCCTCTCCGGCGCTGAGCACGGTCACCGCTTCGCCGCGCTCGGCCTCGGCGAGCGCCAGCCAGGGAACGATCGGGCCGCTCACCCGGAGGACGGCGAGGTCGCGCTCGGCGTCGAGCCAGACCACGTCCACCGGGTGTCTGATGCCGTCGCTGCCGGCGACCTCCACCGCCGCTGCGTCATCGAAGGTGTGGGCCACCGTGACGATGTGCCGTCCTGTTAGCGCAACCCCGGTGGCCAAGCCCTCGACACCGGTTCCGCAGGCCTCGGCCATGACCCGGAACACCGCATCGACCGGATCGGACGCGGCACTGCCGGCGGCGGTCGGGGGCGGCGTGCTGCCGGTCGCGTTCACGCCGTCGCTGGCCGGAGGCGAGCACGCCGCCACCAGCACCGCAGACGCCACGACGAGCAGCCGGGCGGAGGCGGCGATGGCGGGGCCCATCGGCCTCAGGCGGGGGAGAAGGCGGTGCCGCCGTCGATCTTGAGCACTGCTCCGGTGGTGAACGTCGACGCGGGACTGGCGAAGTACAGCGCGGCGCCGACGACCTCATCGGGTTCTCCACCGCGCTGCAGCGGGATGTCGTTCTTCGCGGTCTCGGCGAACGCCTCGAGGTCCCACGCCTTGCTGATGTCGGTCATGAACGGACCGGGCATGATCGTGTTGACCCGGACCTTCGGGGCATAGGCTCTGGCAAAGGACGTCGTGAGGTTGTTCAAGCCGGCCTTCGCCGCCCCGTAGGCGGCTTCGTTCGGCGTCGGCCGTACCGCCGCCACCGAGCTGACGTTGATGATCGAACCGCCGTCGGTGGCCGCCATGCGCTCGCCGAACAGTGCCGACAGCCGGAACGGGCCCTTCAGGTTCACGTCGATGACCTTGTCGAAGAGGGCCTCGCTGACCTCACCGAGCGAGTCGTAGAGGGGGGACATGCCGGCGTTGTTGACGAGCACGTCGCACCGTCCGAACTCGTCGTAGACCCGCTCGAACAGTTGGTTGCACTGGTCCCAGTAGCCGACGTGGCAAGCCAGGCCGAGGGCTCGGCGGCCGGTCTCCTCGGTCACCGCCTCGGCCAGCATCTCGCAGGCAGGCTCCTTGCGACTGGTGATCACCACGTCGGCGCCGTGGCGGGCGAAGGCCTGGACCATCGCCTTGCCGAGGCCACGGCTGCCCCCCGTGACGACAGCGACCTTGCCGGTCAGGTCGAACAGTGCCTCGGGCTTAGCTTCGCTGGTGGACATCAGAGCATCTTCACCGCTCGATCCGCACGGCGCAACCGGCCCTTCGTGTGGTACGAAACGGCGGCTGCAGCCGGTCAGCGGTCGTTGAGGGCGAAGTGGTGGTAGTCCTCCAACGACCGCCAGCGCCCGCCCCACCCCCAGCCGATGGCGTCGAACGCAGCGACCACCAGGTCGCCGTCGGTGACCATCCCGGGTCGGAGCGAGCTCCGATCGGTGTAGCTCTTGGCCAGCTCCGGGAGGATCAGGTCGCCCTTGATGTACGGGTTGTGGAACGGGTTGAGGTCGATGGCCAGGCCGAAGGCGTGCTCGGAGAAGCGGCTGCCGCCGGTGACCTCCCGGCAGGCGAACGATGCCGTGTTGTTGCCGTCACCGGTCGGTGGTGCATCGAGGTCGGCCTGGGTCACGATCCGCATCTCCTCGATGGGGAAGCGAGCCAGATGGAGCGTCTCGAACACGGTGACGACATCGGCCGCCACCCGCTCGTG
>JAOTYQ010000378.1 GCA_029861725.1 Acidimicrobiia bacterium
ACGACGCGACAAGGCGTGACCTCAACCACCGTGACCGGGATGATCTTGTTGTCGTCGTCCCAGACCTGGGTCATGCCGACCTTGTGGCCGACGATCGCCTTTTGAGCCATTCGTTGTTCTCTTTCCCGTCAGAGGGCGACCGGCAGCGAACCGGAGACCGGATCGCGACAGGCGCCGTTCACGCGAACGCTCTGCGAGAGAGGCGGGCTGTCGGGCCGCGTCCACGCGGAGCTATGGGGTAGGGCCGGTGGTTCCTCGACTGGCAAGAAGAGGCCTTCGCGGACTCGGAGAGTACGTACGCCGGGAGCGGTGCTGAAGCAGCAACGCCACGTATCGACGGACCGACCGATCCTACCGGGAGGAATCGCCGGTTCCGCTCCCCCATTCGAGATAGGCCCGACCCCGAGGTGACAGCTCGTAACCGATCCGGAGGCTCTTCGTGAGCCCGAGGTTCTTGAGCTTCCGCACGTCGAGCTTGAACGGCTTGGTTTCCCGACCCACGCTGGCCGCTAGATCGGGGGCTCGGGTTGCTGGGCGGTCGGCGATGAGCCGCAACGTCTCCCTCGTCCATGGGCCGTCGCTCGAGGCTCGGTCGTAGCGGTCGAGGCGAGCATCGATCTCGGTCACGTCTGTGTCGGAGAGGGCAGCATCGTTGGCCAACACCTCCCGGGGGTCCGGCTCGTCGAGCAGCCGGAACTCGACCCGATGGACCGACCCCGCCGCGCTTCCGGGCAGGTCGGAGAGCGCCGACCGGAGCGCCGCGGCGCTGTCGTGCCCGGCCCGCCGGGCCTCGGCATCGGTGATCTCGGCCGGATCGACGACGTCGACCGACACGACCTCGACCCGACCGCCCCCGGTCCGGTATGGGCGGCCAGCCACCACCGTCGGGCGCTCCCAGCGCCGGAAGGCGAGGGTGATCGAACCGTCGGCTATGCCGGCCCAGAACGGCTTGGTGAAGCGCATGGGGCCAGTCTCGCCCCCCGAGCCGCGACCCGGGCGGCGGCTCTCGGTACCGTCGCGTTCGCTGGAGTCGCCCGAGTCGATGGAACCGATTGGCCCCGCTGGGCGTCTAGGGGCATGAATGGACGACCGAACGAGCGGTGATGACATGGCCGTCACGGCAGCGACATCCGGCGGGACGTCGGCGGGGTCGCTGGCATCCTTCGCCGCCGAGTTCGATGGGTTCTACCGGGTGCATCGCGACCAGATCGCCCGGACGCTGGCGCTGACGTTGGGCGACGAGGCTCTCGGGTTCGAGGCGGCCGACGAGGCCATGGCCAGGGCCTACGAGCGGTGGGACGAGGTCAGTGACTACGCCAACGCCGAAGGGTGGGTGTACCGCACCGGGCTGAACTGGGCCCGATCCTGGCTACGGCGACGGAAGCGGGCCGCCGACAAGGCGCCGCTCGTGGCCGACGCGGGGGAAGTCGCAGACCGCGAGGTCGACGTCGACCTGGCGGTCGCACTGACCAAGCTCACCGACGACCAACGAGCGGTCGTCGTCCTCCGCTTCTACAACGACTGGTCGGTCGAGGCCACCGCCGCCGCGCTCGGGATCGCACCCGGCACCGTGAAGAGTCGCCTCAGCCGAGCCCTGGCCACGCTCAGCGATGAGCTGTGATCGCCATGATCCGCCACCGGACCAACACCTCGACGAAGGCACCCCTATGAACCTCGAGTCGCGACTCGCTCAACACCTCAAGGAAACCGGTGACCAGCTCGCGGGTCCAGCGGCCGACGCCAACCGGCCGATCGAGATCGCCGGGCGACGCCGGCGCCGCCGCCGCCGGGTCGGCGGGGCCGGGATGGCGGCCGTGGTCGTCCTCCTCGCCGGGCTCGTGCTCGGTCGGCTCACCGCCGGAGAGGACCAGGCCGTCCGAGCCGTGGCCGACGGCAGCGACTCGGTCACCGCCTCATCGGCGACGACGGCGAGGCCACAGGGCGAGGGCCGGCCAACTGAACCGCCCGAGACCGGGACGGATCCGGCGACCGGCGCCGGGTCCGGCATTCCGGCGAGCACCGGGCCGACCCTCGAGTGGTCCGAGGTGGATTCGCTATCGGAGATCGTCGGTGCCGACCTCGTCTGGACCGGGTCGTACTTCGTGGCCGTGGGGTCCGATGTCGACGGCAACGGTCGCCTGGCCCGGTCCGCCGACGGGGTCTCCTGGACAGCGGTCGACAGCGACGTGGCCGCCGTGACCCCTTGGGGGGTCGCAGGGTCGGGCGATGCCTTGGTGGTTTGGGGCGGCGATATCGACCGGCGGCCACGGGGCGAGGCCGACCCGACCGACGGCCCTCCCGTCCAGCGGGTGCTGCTGAGCTGGGACCAGGGCGACACCTGGACCGTGCTCGGGACCGTCAATCCAGACGACGCTGCCCGCTCGTCATCACCCTACGTGCGGCGATTCATCGTCGTCGATGGGGCAGCCGTCTCCGGAGACATCGTGGTCGTCGCCGTCACCTCCACCCTCGATGTCGACATCGAGGGGCTTCTGACCGACCGTGGCCTCGATCGGACGGGGACCTACGCCAGCTACTCGATCGAGCACGGCGACGGGGGCGACGGGGGCGTGTCCGTGTGCCTCGACGAGC
The DNA here is from genome assembly GCA_029861725.1 of Acidimicrobiia bacterium. Taxonomy (GTDB): domain Bacteria; phylum Actinomycetota; class Acidimicrobiia; order Acidimicrobiales; family SZUA-35; genus CADEDH01. Next base: position 2,593 of record JAOTYQ010000378.1, read on the forward strand.
GGTGCGGCGACGAGCTACGGTTCGGCTTCGCCGAGCTCGGCATCGATGACGACGAAGCGGCTGAGCTGTCGACCGGTCCCGGTTCGACCCGGCTGCTCCGCTCGGTCGGCGGTGGTCCGCTCACCGGTATCGACGTCGATCTCGCCAACCGGTACGTCTCGGGCGTCGCCGCGACCGACGCCGGGTTTGCGGTGGTGACCGGCGGCGAACCGGGCTCGGCGGTGTACCGCTCGCCCGACGGGGTCTCCTGGGAGCTCGGTGGCACCGAGGTGGGCCAGCTCGGCTCGCTCAGCGGCGATGGTCAGGCGCTGTTCGTACTGCGCTGGGGCCCGGCGGGCGGCCAGGAGCTGCTGCGATCGAGCGACGGTGGCGCCACTTGGAGCCCGGTCGGCGGGCCCGACGCCCCGTTGGATACCGTCTCGGCCGGTCCATCGGGTCTCGCCGTGACCGGTCAGCTGGGCGCATTCGATCCCGAGGCTCAGCCAGCGTTCCCGGTCGCGGTCGAAAAGGACGGGTTCACGATCACCTGGGGGGTGGAGACGCTCACCGTGGTCGACGCCGACGGCAACACCGTCCTCGACTTCGGCCCGGAGGAGATGAGCACCGAGGAGCCGCCCGACACGGTGCTGGTTGACGAGGCCGGGGCGGCAACCGGGATCACCTTCCTCGACCCGGAGACCTTCGAACCGCTGGTGACCCTCACCGAGAAGGACCTGGAGCAGATCTTCGGACCGCCCGCTGACTCGGGCGAGTTCCCGGAAACGATCATCAGCTGGTCGGGGGACGGGGGGCTCACGTGGGGATGGCAACGATCCTCCGACGCGTTCGGGGTCGAGGGCTGGACTCGGTTGGCTGTCGGCGACGACGTCGTGGTCGCCGCAGTCAGCGACTGGGGCAGTCCGGGCTCCGATGTCGGGGGCACCGACGACCCGCCGATCGCAACCACCCGACTGTTCGTGGCCACCGTCGGCTGAGCCGGCGTCGACTCAGCCGGAGGTGCCGACCAGGTCGATCTCGCGGCTGGTGCCGATGTCGCGCCCGTCTTCCAGCGTGACGATGAGGGTGATCCGGAACACGCCGCTCGAGATGACCTCGTTGATCCGATAGGTGTCGCCGGGCTGTGTCCCGTTGACAGCATCGATCCATCGGGGATTGGTCGCGTTCTCGGGAGCGGTGAAGGTGTACTCCGCCGAGTCACCGCTCGCGACTGCAGCCGGGCCGACGATCCGGGGGCCATCGGGAGCTTCCGTGATCGTGATCGTGTGGGTCGTCGCGGCCGAGCGCTCGCCGTCGCTGGTGATGGCAACCACGTCGAAGGAGAGGGACCCGGGCGCAACGGCCCGCACCGTGAAGTCGTCTCGCACCTCGCTCCCCCCGTCCCAGTCGGTCCACTCGAACTGCTGGGCACCGTCGAACCGGGCTTCGAAGACGGCCGACCCGCCAGCGACCACGGTTGACGGACCGACGACCGTCGGGCCCACGGGCTGCAGGAGGTAGTAGAGCCCGCCGGCCGACGCTGCGGCCAGGGCGACGACGAGGACGAGCCAGCGACCGATCTTGCGCGAGCCCCGGACCTGCTCGTAGCTCACCGGGACGTGCTGGGTACCGGGGTGCGTGTAGGGGCCGGCCAAGGTCTGCCCCGTGGCCGGGAACCGGCCCGACGACGGGCCGCCGAGAACGCTCCGGCCGGACGGCGTCCCGGCGAGGGCGCTCGGCCCAGAGGCGACCGGTTCCGGGTGCTGCGGGATCTTCGGTTGGCCGCCGGACGGGGTGACCGGCATGCTACGAGGGTCGACCAACGGCGACCGGCCGACAGGCACGGCGGGCTCGACGGGGGGAGGGACGGCAGCGGGAGGGACGGCAGGGTTGCCGGCCGACGGGACCGGCGGCTGCCGTGGGTGGACGGCGGGGCCGTTGCGGCTGCCGACGCTGGGCGGGGCCCAGCTTGAGGGGTCCGGCGGAGCGGTCGGCCGTTGTCGGTCTCCCCACCGGTTCTCGGCGACGCCGGCCGGAGAGATGCCTGATCGGCCACCGTCACCGGTCGTGATCACGGCCTCGAGATCGGCGATCCAGGCATCGACCGAGGGATGGCGTCGCTCGGGGAAGAAGGCCATGCCGTCGCGGAAGAACCGTCCGAGCTCGCCCGTCATCCAGGCTTGGTGCTCGGGGAATGGGACGGTCTCGGTGGCGAGATCGAACCCTGGAGGGGTCTCGGCGGTGATCACCCGGTAGATGACCCCGGTGGCGGCGTAGAGGTCGGTCTGGCGGCCGGGTACTCCGACCGGCGACATCTGCTCGGGCGCGGCGTAACCGCCCGTCCCGGCCGAGATCGTGAAGCCGACCGTGCTCTGGAGCGCGATGTCCTTCGCGAGGCCGAAGTCGCCGAGAACGAGCCGCTCCGCCGGCCCGAGCAGCCCCACCTCGGTGGCGGTTCCGACCCCGGTGCGGGGCCCGGCGATCAGCAGGTTGCTCGGTTTGATGTCGCGGTGGATGAGGTCGTGAGCGTGAATCGTGCGCAGGCACTCGGCTAGCTGATGACCGACATTGCCGATGTCGCGAGCGGAGGGGGGCGGCATCTGCAGCATGCGCTCGTCGAGCGTGCCCCGGTCGACGAGCGCCATGACGAAGTACGGTTGGCCGCTCGCCAGCTCGCCGATGTCGTGGACGGTGATCACCCGATCGGAGTCGATACGCCGCAGCAGCTGGGCCTCGCGGATGAAGCGATCGCGCAGGTCGGCCTTGTCGCTCCAGTTCTCGGCCAGGACCTTCGCTGCGACGTGACTGTCGAGCACGGGATCGCGAACGAGGTAGACGGTGGCGAACCCGCCGGAGCCAAGACGCTCAACGACCTCGTATCGACCGATTCTCTCCAACGACCAAAGCTCCACTCATCGGCGAGAGAGCTTGGCGCTGACCCGGGCCCTCTCAACGCGAGCTTACCCGCCCGCCAAGCCAGGCCGGGATAGCGGCCCTGCGAAGCAACGTCGCAGGCGGAGCCTGTTCCAGCGACCAGGTTTCGGCTCCGCCGAAACCTGCGAAGTGAGCGGCGGCCGGCAGGCCGCCGCTAACGACTCAGACCTCTTGGATCTTCAACTCGATGTCGACGCCAGCTGGCAGCTCGAGCCGCTGGAGCGAATCTACAGTCTTGGGGTTCGGCTCGAGGATGTCGATCAACCGCTTGTGGATCCGCATCTCGAAGTGCTCGCGGCTGTCCTTGTCCTTGTGAGGGGACCGGATCACACAAAACCGGTGCTTCTCGGTTGGCAACGGGATGGGGCCACGGAACTCGGCGTTGGTCCGGGCCACGGTCTCGACGATCTTCTTGGTGGACTGGTCGACGATCTCGTGGTCGTAGGCCTTCAGGCGGATTCGGATCTTCTGCTTTGCTGCCATGACTCTTTGCTCTTCTCGTTGTTGGGGGGGTGGTTACTTGATGATCTTGGTCACCCGGCCAGCACCAACCGTTCGACCACCCTCACGAATCGCGAACCGTA
>JAOTYQ010000379.1 GCA_029861725.1 Acidimicrobiia bacterium
CTGGCGGCGATGCGGGCGGTCCCTCGGCACCGGTTCGTCCCCGACGACGTCGTCGACCTCGCCTATACCGACGGCCCCCTGCCGATCGGTCACGGCCAGACGATCTCCCAGCCTCAGATCGTCGCCCTCATGACCCAACTGCTCGAGCTCGAGCCCTGCGACAAGGTCCTGGAGATCGGCACCGGCTCGGGCTACCAGGCGGCGGTGCTCGCCCAGCTCGGGGTCGAGGTGTACACGATCGAGATCGTGCCCGAGCTCGCGGCCCGAGCCGAGACGACCCTCGCCGACCTCGGCTATCCGGTGTCGGTCCGTCAGGCCGACGGGTACTTCGGCTGGGAGGAGCGCGGCCCGTTCGACGCGATCATCGTGACCGCGGCCCCCGACCATGTGCCCCAGCCGCTGGTCAACCAGCTCGCGAGCGGCGGTCGGTTGGTCATTCCCATCGGCCCGGTCGGTGCCGTGCAGACGATGTGGCAGTTCACGGTCGACCCCGACGGCGGGCTGATCGGCGAGAACTTCGGGGCGGTCCGATTCGTGCCCTTCACCCGGGACGAGTGACCGCCGTCAGGCCCGCCGGTGAGCCCCGGATCGCTCGCCACGTCAGGATCGTGGCGAGCCCGTAGCCGGCTGCGCCGAGCCCGATCACCGCCGAGAACCCGAACGACAGCGCAACGAGGATCGCCCCGGTCGCGCTCACCACCGACGTCAGGCCGTTGATCCCCCAAGCCCACGGGACGAGAGCCGGGCTGGTCGCTTCGAGGTGGGCGACCCCGTTCGGGAACATCGTCCCCATGAGGAAGCCGAGCGGGAACAGCACGACAACCCCGCCGATCACACGGCCGGCGAACGGCAGCGGGAGCAGCCACCCGGTCACCATCGGCAGCGCGAAGGTGTAGGCGGCCGCGGTCGCCGCCAACACCAGCGCCGTGGCGAGCCACGGGATCGATCGAGCCGACAGGCTCCCCACCCCCGACGCGACCAGGATCGAGAACAGCACCACGGCCAGCGCGGTCGTCGGCTGGCCGACGAGCAGGATGTAGCGCTGGATGATCGGGATCTCGACGAACAGGAACGCCACGCCGAGCAGGCCGAAATACCCGAGGGTCCACGCCCGGTTCGACGACGCCCGGACGGACCCGGCCCTCAGGAACAGCAGCGGCCCGATGATCAAGAGCAGCGACGTGGCCGTGGCCACCGCCAGGACGGCCAGCACCACGAAATAGCCGGCGCCCCCGAACGGCTGCCAGGTGCGGCCGAAGCTGTCGAGCACCTCCGACGTCTGCGACCACTTGAAGAAGTGGGCGAAGAACGGTCGGTCGTCGGTCGGCGGTGAGATGTCGAACGCGCTGGCGTCGTAGACGGTCGACGGATCGCCGGTTCCGAGCAGGGCCGTCGCCAGCCGGTGATACTCGTCGTCCGGTAGGCGGTTGAACCGGTTGGTGTCGGAAGGATCCAAGCCGGGCAGCGCCACGACGTCGAAGCGAAGCTCCTCGGCAAACGACCGGATCACCTCCACTTCCGACGTCGTGAAACCCGCCGGCTTGGCCAGCACCAGAACCAGGGCGTAGGTTCGCAGGACCGCTACCGATTCGGCAGGATCACCGTCGGCTTGGCGGACGGCGCCGGCCGCGAGGGCGACGAGCCGGGTCTCCTCGCTCGGTGGGAGCTGCAACCACCGAGCGACCGACAGGATGCCGTCTGGCTCGAGCCGATTCAGATAGGTGGCGAACGCCTCGGCGGTCAGCAAATAGTCCTCGGCCAGGCTGTATGCCCCCGAGCTGACAGGGCGGTAGGGAGCGGTGAGGGCCACGTCGATCACGTCGAAGCGGCGGTCGGTTCGTTCGAGGTAGACGCGAGGCTCCTCGGTCACGACCTCGACCCGGGGGTCGGCGTAGATGTCGAACCCTTCCCGCCCGACGGCCGCTACCGCGGTCCCGTCGGGTTCGACCGCCGTGACCGCGCTGGCCCCGTTGACCAGGCCGACGAGCACATCGAGCCCGCCCCGAGGCTGGAGCACCGCAACGTCGGCTGCCGGTCGGAGCCGGAACGGCAACGAGCCCAGCACGTAGCGAGCGAACTCTCCGTCGTCGGGGCCGACTAGCGGCACAGGGCTCAGGTCGTCGCCGTCGAACGTCAAGCCGTGTTGTGGGGGTGGCGACCCTGGATACGTGAAGCTCAGTCCCGGTACCGACCGGATCCCGCTGCTCGCGACGTAGTCGACCCGGGCGGCGGCGCTCCACTCCACCGACGCGACCTCAGCCCCGGGAAACCGGAGGGCGGCACTCAGGTCCTTGTACTCCGACAGCCTCAGATCGAACGCGCTGGGCGGCGCTGCGACCGCCAACCCGAGGATCGCCGCACCGGCGGTCAGCGCCGCAGTGATCCACCGCTTCGGTGGGCGCAGGGCCAGGGAGAACGCCACTGCGGCGACAATGGCGAAGACGGCGGCCAGGAAGATGACGCCGACACCGCCAACCACCGGCAGCGCGCCCAGCGCCACCCCGCAACCGACCCCGGCACCGACCAGCGAATAGGCGTAGACGTGGTTCGACGGAATCGGGTCGTCTTGATCCCAGCCGGCCAGCAGGATGGCGACCAAGGCGCCGCCGAAGAGGAAGGGGAGCGCCACAACGAGGTAGTTGAAGACCAGCAGCCAGATCTGTGTCGTCTCGAAGGCGATGCTGAACGAATCGAACGGCACGCGATTGACGATGCCGTAGGCGGTCACGGTGGCGATGGCCTGGAGGCCGGCGATCAGCGCCCATCGTCGAGGCCCACCTCGCCCGAGCCGGGGAAACGCTGCGAGCAGCGAGCCGCTCGCTCCGAAGCCGAGCAATGCGAGGCCCACCGTGACGAACGCAAAGTGGTGGAACTGGGTGATGGCGAACACCCTGGTGAGCACGATCTCGAAGATCAGTCCCGACGCCGATGACGCGCCGAGCCCGAGCGCGACGGCAACCCGATCGACGGCGCCCGCCGTCGCTTGCTCGATCGGCTCGGAGGCCGACGCGGTCTCGGTTGCGACGCCGGCCACACCGCAACCCTACGTCACCGCCACCAACGGCGACCTGGGGCTCGATGTCCGTGCGGTGTGCTCACCTCGGCCTAGGTGGGCCACCTTCGCAGGGCGCCGTTGACCGAGGCGGCGTCGAAGTGCTGGGGGTTGAAGCCCTCCGGCAGCCAGCTGACGAGCTCGGCCCGGTCCGGGTGGTTCCGATCCTTCAGCGCAGCGAGCAGTTCCTGGTATCCCCATACCCCGCCGCAATCCTCGGGCGGGCAGGCCCGGGCGCCGGCGAGGCAAGCGAAGTCGGGGAGATCCTCACCAACCGATCGGTGCTGCAGGGCCTCGACCTCCAGGAGGTGCTCCCAGTTGTCACCGAAGTCGTAGGTGTAGACCACCTCGGCCCCCGGGTGGAGTAGGTCGCAGAGACGCACCTCGGCTTCGTCGATGTCGGCGACTCCGAACTCGCCGCCGGGGTCGGGCCCGAGCCTCATACCGTTCACGTCGAAGGCATGGAGATGGCAGTCGTACCACCCGAAGGTGACCTGGAGGAGCTGGTGAAGCTGGCCGAAGGTGGCGTCGATCGGGAGCCGAACCCGCCGCCAGACGGCGGGCCGGGTACCGTCGATGACGGCTCGTATCGAGAAGAAGTCGCCGTCGATCGAAGCTGGGTCGACGGCCGGCGGACGCTCTGTGGGTGCCGCCAACGCACCGAACGGAGAAGACGGTGCCTGCCCCGTCCCGGCCATGATCTGGCTGAGCACCGCGAGTCCCGGCTCGCCGGAGCCCGCAATCAGACCGATGAGGTCGATCGACGGGTCGAAGCGGGAGGCCGAGTGCTGATAGCGATCCGGTGTGGGATTCCGGTCGACATCGAGCAGCTGCCGAAGCTCCCGCGCCTTGTTCGTGATCGTGCCCGACGCTCCGACGAGCCGGTCGGTCAGCTCGGCGGCAGGAACGGCCAGCCGGTTCCAACCGCCCGGGATGTCGTTGAGCTGGGCGACGGCGTAGACAACGGCTGACGCCCAGATGTCGGTCTGGCCCCGAGTGAACACGGTCGCCTCGTGCCGGGCGGCGTCGGCGGTCAGCCTCCGCACGAGCGAGACGTACTCGTCGTCGAACAGGGCCTGAGCTGCCGTCGCTGCCTGCTCGGCGATGCTCTCGGCCCGGTCGAGGACGCCAGCATCGATGCCGGAGGGGTCGAAGGGCTCGGGGTGGCTTGCCGCATCGTCCGCATCGGCTGCGCTGGGGCCGGTCATGCCGGCGAGCCCTTCGAGCGCGGCTTCGAACAGCGACTCGACTTCGTCGATGGCGGTGATAGCGTCGGCGGTGACGGAGGCCGGCCAGCCGTTGAGCTCGTGCGACCAGCGGACCATCTCCCGGGTCAGATCCGGCACGTCGATCAGGTCGACGGGGTCGACGATCGCCCGGGTGCCAACCGACTCGAGGAACCTGATCGCAACCATCGGGCTCCACCGCCGCGGGTCGCCTCCAGCTTCGTCGACGGCGAAGTCGACCATCAGCGGGGTCATCAGCTCGGCTGTCGCTGAGAGGTGGGGTGCCTCGCTGGCCACCCACGCCACGAACGCCTCGACGACACCGGCCCGCTCCTCGTCCGATGCGGTCGGGTACTCGACCTCGAGGTGGGGCTGTGAGTCGAGCACGTGGTCGAAGAGGGGGCGAAGCAGGAAGACCTCCTCGTCCTCGACCAGTTGATCGGCGCCGATCGTCGAGTCCAGAACCCAGAGACCGTGGCTGATGGCGGCGAGGGCTTCCCCCACCCGCAGGTCCTCGACCGCCTCGAGGTCCGGGCTGGCCCCGACTTCGGCCCGAAGCTGCTCGATGTCATCGAACGCGGTGGCGGCCCGCAGGAGCATACCGTTGGACACATCGAGCAGGAAGGCAAGCGCTGGCCGTTCGTCACTGTCGGGATAGGAGAGCTCGAGCACGAGCTCGACAACATCACCTGGCAGGTAGCGATAGCGATTGGCGCTGATCACCTGAGCGGTGCCGATCACGCCGGCGGCGAGCGAGGGCTTGAGGTCGAGTCCCTGGATCCGCTCGTCCGTGGCCGCGCTCAGCGAGCCGCCGTAGGTGCGGAGCGCCTCCACCGCAGCAACGAACTCCTCGCGCCCCTTCGACGCCTGAGCGACGATCTCGGTGAGGAGCAGGTTCTGGAAGGCGGCCGTGTCGGTGCCCGCATCCCCGGGGTAGCCGACCATCTGCGCGGCGGCTGCGATCGCAGCCGCCGCGCAGTCGATGTCGAACGGCGAGCGTCCTGTCAGTCCCGCCAGGGGTTCGACCAATTCGGCGATCGCCTTGCCGAACGCGCCCGCTGGCGGGTCGAGTCCGAGCTCCAGCGTGGTCTGTTCTGCTTTGGGTGGCTTCGCTCGTTCGTTCACCGACCGCTCGCTTCCTCGTCAGTTCCGGAGCCCAGCGCCTGACGGTAGCGGCAAAGGAAGGTGCCCGCTGCTCGCCGCCGAACGATCCGAGCCTCCCACCACGATGTCACCACCCCCGACTACCTTCGGCAGGCATGGGGAAACGGAACAAGCAGCGGAGAGCGGCGAAGGCTCGCAAGCGGGCCAGGCGCAACGGCGGAGTGGGGGACAGCAACCGATCGACAGGGCAGAAACCGCCGAGCTCCGGCGAGGAGCCGCCGACCGAGCGGGAGCAGGTTGCGAACCTGATCGAGGCAAACCAATTGGCGAGGGAAGTCGGCCACCCTGCCGTCGTCGCCGAGACCCTCACGCGCCTGCTGCGCTGCTCTCCCTACCTCGTCGCCGACCACCTGGAGCGAGCCATCGCGGCCGGGATCACGAGCGCTTGGGCCCGAGGGTGGCTACCCGCCGAGCTGACCCGCCAGGTGAGGCGGTCGACCTCGGTCAACGGTGAGCGGTTGGTCGCCTTTGCCGTCGCGGTCGATCATCGCGATCGCGAGCCAGCCACGCTGCACCCAACGTGGCGGCAACACCTCGGCGCTCTGGCTCTGCCCGCGGTGCGCCGGCACCAGGGCTGGCTCCGCTCGGGGGCGCTGGCCGGC
>JAOTYQ010000380.1 GCA_029861725.1 Acidimicrobiia bacterium
CCAGCGTGGTCGTCGTCGGTGCCGGCTCGGCCGTGGTCTCGGTGGTCGGAGCCTGGTCGACCGACGCCGTGCCGCCGTCCGACGATCCGCACGATGCAGCCGCCAGTGCGAGCACCACCGCGACGGTCAGCGCCCGAAGAAACGAAGCCTGCGACGAGATCAAAGCACCCTGCCCTCGGTAGATGATAGGTCGGACGACAGACCCCAGCTTTACCTGGGGTCACACGGCATTGAAACCTGACGTCGTCACCAATCGACCGCTCGGTCCGAGGGTTGAGCCGATGGGCTCAGAGCTCGGTGAGCACGTCGATTCGCACCTCGAGCGGGACACCGTTGACGACGAGCTCGCCACCTTCCCCGACCGTTGACGGCGGGACCAGCCAGATGTGCTCGGTGGCGGCGCTCGGCTGCCCGACCCGAGCCGTTCCGGACCGGATCGTCGTGAACGCGTGCAACAGACCGGGCGGGTAGCGGGTGAGGGCCACCGCGGCCCGGTCGGCGGCGAGATCACGGTCCTCGGGCAGCAGGCGGCGCAGCCCGACGATGGCGGCGGGCTTCCCGATCGGAGCCAGCGGGCCCCGGAGGAGACCGCTGAAGAGCGCGGCCCCGAGCGTCGACGCCTCTGCGTCGCCGTTGCGAATCCTGACGAGCGCCTCCGCCACCAGTCCTTCCAGGGAGATGCGGTCGAGGGCCTCGAGGAGACCGGTCGAAGCCACGATCGCCGAACGGTTTCCCTGGGCGACAGCCGCTGCGTTCCTGGCATCGTCGTCGACGACATACAACTCCGGCTCGTCGACTCCGCCGGCGAGCGACAGGCCTTCTGCGATGTTGTGAAATCGGGCGTAACGATCGGGGTCGGCCGGGGCGGCCCCGAGCCCGGCGAGCAGCAGCTCGGCCGACCGGCGGACCCGGAGCACGACGACGACGACGGCGGCCGCGATCCCGAGCGGGATCCCAAGCCACCATGGCACTCCGGGCACGAGAGCCGCTATCACGGAGAGAACGACGGCGAGGACCACCGACAGGACAGCGATCGCGACCAGCACGATCTTGGGGGCGCTGCTCGGCGCAGATGAGAGCCCGATGGGCCCGGATTCGGTGTTCATGGCCGCCGTGAGTCTACGCCAGCAGCCGCTGATACCGGGCAACGTAGGCATCGGCGAGCCTGGTCATCGAGAACTCGGCCGCACGCTCCCGACCCGACTGCACGGCGCGTTCCACCTCGTCGGACCGGGTGAGGGCATCGAGCAGTTGTTTCGCAAGGGCATGGCCGTCGCCGGTCGAGAACAGCTGGGCGTCGCGGCCCTCTCGGGCCACCACCCGGTAGGCGGGGAGGTCGCTCGCCACCACCGGCGTGCCGGCAGCCATGCCCTCGAGCAGCACGAGGCCAAAGCTCTCACCGCCGAGCGAGGGGACGCAGAGCACGTCGGCCGCTCGGAGCCGAGCCCGCTTCTCGGCCTCCGAGATGGCTCCCAACCAGACGAGGCGGCCATCGTCGCGAAACCGGTGCCTGAGCTCCTCCGTCTCGGGTCCGTGGCCCCCGATCCAGAGCGTCGTGTCGGCCGGCAGCAGCCGGGCTGCCTCGAGCAGCACCGCCAAGCCCTTGCGCGGCTCGTGGCGGGCGAGGAAGAACACCGTAGGCCCGGCCGTGGCGGCCGGAGCCGTCTCGGCGAAGCGGTCGGTCTCGATCGCGTTGAACAAGACGTCATAGTCGCCGCCGAGGTGGCGGCGGGCCATGCTGGCCGCTTCGGGCGAGACGGCGGTCTTGATGTCGATCCTGGCCGCGATCCGGCGGACGAAGGGCCGGCCCCAGCGATAGGCGGCGATGTTGCCGGCGGCGTGGAACGTGCCGACCAGCGGAACCGGCTTGACGAGGACGGAGGTGAGCGTGGGCCCCGGGGCGAGCGGCTCGTGCAGGTGGAGCAGGTCGAAGCGCTGATCCCAGATCGCTCCCAGGACCCGTAGCTGGGCCGCCGGGTCGGGAGCGAGCGGAGCGAACGAGCCGTTCTGGGCGTAGGGGATCGAGTTCCCGAGCGGAGTGACCCACGGCTCGGGCGGCGGCCCGTCGCAGGGGGCGAGCACCTGGGTGTCAACACCGGCCACCCTCAGGGAACGGGAGAGGCCGAGGACCTGCGCCTGCACGCCGCCCCACACCGCCAAGCTGTAGGGACAGATCATCCCGATGCGCACCCGGCAACCCTACAACCTGGGGTTCTGCTGTGCCGGGCCCAGGTCGGCACCATCGGAGGGCCAGTTCGGCTCGAGCAGGTGCCACTGGTCGGGGGCGGCGACGATGAGGCCCTCCAGTGCAGTGGCGAGCTCCTGGGTGACCTGTGTCAGATACTGGCGGAGCGGGGCGTTCGGAGGCACCTCGACCGGCGGGCCGACGTGAGCGACGTGGGCGCCCCGCCGGAAGTAGACAGCGGTTGGCAGCAGTGGGGCGCCGGTGCGGCGAGCGAGGAGCGCCGGACCGGCGGGGAGCGTGGTCCGCTCGCCGAAGAACTCGACCTCCACGCCGCTGCCGGTGATGTCACGGTCGCTGAGCAGGCACACGATGCGCTCGTCCTTCACGGCCCGGACGAGTCGTCCCATCGCCTCGGGACCGACCGGGACCACGTCGATCCCGTAGGACTGGCGGAGGGTGACGAACCAGTCGAACAGATCGGTCGGCTCGAGCCGCTCGACGACGGCGGTGACCCGCTCCCCCATCACCCGCCCGAGCCATGCCGCTGCCCACTCCCACCCCCCGAGGTGCGGGAGCACGAGGATCGGACCGACACCGGCGCACAGGCTGCGCTGGACGTTGTCGTACCCTACGACCGAGAACCCGCGGTCGACGACCCGGGCCGACAGTCCCGGCAGCCGGAACGACTCGACCCAGTAGCGGGCATAGCTGCCGACCCCGCGTCGAACCGCGGCCTGCACCTCCTCCGGATCGAGCTGGGGAGCGACCCGTTCGATGTGACGTCCGAGCTGGGCTGCCTTGCCGGCCATGAGCCGGGGCCCGAGGCGCCCGGCTACCGCCTCGGCGGCCGCCGCCAGCAGCGGCAGCGGGAGCGCCCGAACCGCGACCGAGGCGGCTTGGAACGTGCGCAGGGATCGACTGGCCACCGATGCGAGGCCGCCGGTCGGGCGTCGCTAGCGACGGCGGCGACGAGCCTCGGCCCTGGCCTGAGCTCGCTGCCGGATGTCGGCCATCGGCCGGGCGTGGCGTCGACGACCGCGGCGTCGGATCGGCCGCTGGAGTGGGGCCTTTCCGCTCGCCTGCCGCCAGACCTTGGCGAACCGGCTGACGGCGGTGATCACCGTCAAGACCAGCATGACCCAGAGGGTGGCGACGAAGAGTGGGCTGAAGAGGAGCCCGAAGCCGAGCACGATGAACCGCTCCGCTCGCTCCATGATCCCGCCGCTCGCCTCGTAGCCCAGCGACTCGGCCTTGGCCCGCTGGTAGGACACGAGCGAGGCTGCGATGTACAACGCGAACGGCAGCATCGCCATCCGGGGCGAGTCGGTACCGGCGAGGTAGAAGCCGGCCCCGGCGAACAACAGCGCGTCGCTCAATCGGTCCGACACCGAATCGAGGAACGCGCCTCGCGGGCCGTCCTTGCCGGCCGCCTTCGCCACTGCACCGTCCAGCGCATCCGGGAGCCCGGTCAGGAGCAGGAGGAGGACCGCCAACGGGAACAGGCCGAGGCCGATGGCCACGCCGCAGGCGGCAGCCATGACCACGCCGGCTCCGGTCACGAAATCGGGCGAGACGCCGGCCTGTTGCAGGCTCTTGCCCATCGGGGCCATGCCCTTTTCGAATGCGGTGCGGAAGTTGCCGTCGAACACGAGGGGCCCTCTCGACTACGGAGTGTGGTCACCACGCTAGCGGATCTCGCCGGGGATCGAGGACGCGGCAGGCCGGCCGCTCAGCCGGGGACGTACTCCGACCAGTCCTCGGGATTGTCCTCGACGAACGACTCGATGATCGTCGCGTCGACGCCGTCGACGAGCACGAACCCCCGATGGGTCGGGGGCTCGTCGGCCGAGTAGAGGAGGATCCGCCACGTCGGCCGGCTCAGGAGCCCACGCCACCCCATCTGAGCCGAGGCGTGCCCAACCGGGAAGCCGACCTCGCGGACGGCGGCGACCAGTGCATCTCGCTCGTCGACCTTGAGGTTCCAGCCGCTCACGATGCTGTACAGCCCCACGAACCCGAGGATGATCGCGGCGAAGAGATAGCCCCGGTTGACGAAGTCGCTGTCGTCGAAGACGAGAACGAGCACGACCAGCACGATGGCAATGAACTCGTAGAGGTAGCCGGGCACCCGCCGCCGGTTGTTGTTGGGGAAGACGTAGTCCTCCGGGTCGACCAGGTGGGGTTGGAGGTCTTCGGGGAGCTCGTCGCCGTGCGCGTCGTTCGCGTCGGTCACGTCGGAACGCTACCAGCGATCACCAACCCTTGGTCGGGCCGGGCCGGCCCGGGGCGTCTGGCTCGCCGGGCCCTGGCCACGAATCGCGCAGTGCATTCCAGGTCTCGACGAGGGTGAGCGGGAGGACCCGGGTGTTGGCGACCGACGTCATGAAGTTGGTGTCGGCGCTCCATCGGGGCACGACGTGCACGTGGAGATGATCGGGTATCGAGCCGCCGCCGGCGGTGCCCTCGTTGACCCCGATGTTCAGCCCATCGGGAGCAAACGCGGCGGTGACGGCGCGGGCCACGTCGCGCACCAGTAACCACAGCTCGACGTAGGTCTCGTCGTCGAGGTCGTCGATCCCGGCCACCGCCCGGGTCGGGAGCACGAGCACGTGGCCGGTCGTGTACGGGAACACGTTCAGGATGGCGAAGCTGTTGGCCTCGCGGCGGAGGATGTAGGTCTCCTCGTCTGGTCGTCCCGACTGCTCGATGGCCTCGAACAGGCTGAGACCGTCCGGTATCTCGGGGTCGACGTGGGGGCGGCCGTCGCCCCCGACGCCCCGAGGCTGACCGATGCGCCAACCGGCGAAGAGGTGCTCCAGCCCGGACGACCGCATCAAGACGACGGGGCGCCCGCCCGGTCGCCGACCTCGGCTGCGAGTCGGGCCGAGAACTCGGCCAGCGCGACATCGCGCTCGACCTCGCCTCCTCGGGGGTTGACCCCGACGGTCGTGGCGGCGACGTCGTCGTCGCCAACCACCAGCACGTAGGGCACTTTCAGCTTCTTCGCGTTCCGGATCCGCTTCCCGAGCGGATCGGTGGCGGCGGTGACCTCGACGCGGTAGCCGTCGGCGGCGAGCCGATGGCGGACCTCGTCGGCGTAGTCCTCGTGATCGGACGCCACCGGCAGGATCTCGACCTGTACCGGCGACAGCCACAGAGGCAGGTTGCCGGCGAAGTGCTCGATAAGCACGCCGAAGAACCGCTCGATCGAACCGAAGAGGGCGCGGTGGATCATCACCGGCCGCCGGCGCTCGCCGTCGGACGCGACGTACTCCAGATCGAAGCGCTCTGGCAGGTTGAAATCGGCCTGGATCGTCGACAGCTGCCACGACCGTCCGATCGCATCGCGAACGTCGACGTCGATCTTCGGTCCGTAGAACGCGCCGCCGCCCTCGTCGACCTCATAGGCCAGCCCCGAGTCGTCGAGGGCGGCCCGGAGCGCCTTCGTGGCGTCCTCCCAGATCTCGTCCGAGCCGACCGACTTCTCCGCCGGCCTCGTCGACAGCTTGGCCTGGAAGTCGTCGAAGCCGAATGCCTTCAGCACATCGAGCACGAACTCCAGCAGGGAGGCGATCTCTTCGGCGAGCGCCTCTCGGGTCGTGAAGATGTGCGAGTCGTCCTGGGTGAATCCCCGGATCCGCATCAAGCCGTGCAGTGTTCCGGCCCGCTCGTAACGATAGACCGTGCCGAGCTCGTAGAGCCGCAGGGGCAGCTCGCGATACGACCGCTGCCGAGCGCGGTAGACCAGCACGTGCATCGGGCAGTTCATCGGCTTCGGGTAGTACGTGCCGTTGTCCATCTCCATCGGCGGGTACATGCTGTCGGCGTAGAAGTCGAGATGGCCTGAGGTCTCGAACA
>JAOTYQ010000020.1 GCA_029861725.1 Acidimicrobiia bacterium
GTCGAGGTCGACCCGCGCTGCGTCCGCCAAGGCCTCCTCGGCCAGGGGTGGGTCAACGGCCGGCGCGGTCGGCGGGTCGAAGGCGTCGAGGTCGACCGGAGGAGGGGGCGGTGGTGGTGGCGGCGGTGGCTCCTCGGCGATCGGCTCCTCGGCGATCGGCTCCTCGGCGTTCGGTACCTCGACGCTGGCGGGACCATCCGGCGGGGCGGGCGGCATCGGGGGTCGCGGTACCGGTCTCGTCGGGGGGCTCGGCGCCACCGACGGGAGGGGGCGGCCGTGACCGATCTCAACGCCGTGCTCATCGGTCTCGAGGAATCCGCTGTCCTCGTCGGCCCGCCGGGCGAGCCCGGGCTGGGAGGCGGCGATGACGGGCTTCGCCCTCCCGGCCGGGTGCGGGGGTGGCGATGCCAACGGCCTACGACCCTGGTCGGGTTCGTCAGCCTCGGGTGTCTCGTGTGATTCGGGACTACTCGACAGTGGTTCGGTCATACACCTGGGGAGTCCGACGAAGGACGATCGTGGCCCGGACCCCGATCATTCTACTTGCCGATCTTCGGAGATTCTTCAGCAGGTCTGACCCTTTTGGTCGCTCGGTGTCGAGCACTGGCAGCGCGCCACCACGACATCGCTGCTGGTTGGTACCGTTGGCTGTTCGTTCGGCGTAACGATTTCCGGCGGTATCGGGCGGCGGCCCGCTGGTAGGGAGACAGCAGTGACACAATGGTCAGAGCCGCCGCGGGCAGGCGTGTCAGGGATCCGGCGCACTCGCTTTCGCCGTACCTGGCCGCAACGCATCTTGCTCACCCTCGGTGTGCTCTCGACCTTGGCCGTTCTGCTGGCTGCGGTCGGGCTTTCCTGGGGCCTCGCCCGGTATCGCCACATCCAATTCCTCAGCGTGCCGGAGGTCGAGGCGGCTCCGTCGGGGACTCCGTCGAACTGGTTGCTGGTCGGCTCCGATTCCCGAGAGGGCATCGACCCCAACGACCCCAACGCCGGGATCTTCCTCGGCGAGGAAGTTCAGGGCAAGCGGACCGACACGATCATCGTCGCCCGGGTCGACCCGGACGCGAGGACGGTCGATCTGTTGTCGGTGCCTCGCGATCTGTGGGTGCCGATCGCCGGCACGGGCGACAACGGCAGGATCAATTCGGCCTTCGCCGCCGAGGACGGCGAAGCACGGCTGGTGTCGACCGTCGAGGACGTCCTCGGCATCGAGATCAACAACTACGCCGAAGTCAACTTCGTCGGGTTCCAGGCGGTCATCGATGCCGTTGGCGGCGTGCCGATCTGGTTCGACACCCCGGTTCGCGACCCGAAGTCCGGCCTCGACATCCCCGAGGCCGGCTGTCACTCACTGACGGGCTTCGAGGCGCTGGCCTTCGCCAGGAGCCGCTCGCTCGAATATCACGATGGGAGCCAGTGGTTGCCCGACCCCACGGGCGACCTCGGCCGAACGGCACGACAGCAGTTCCTGCTCACACGGCTGGCGTCGACCGCGAACGCCCAGGTCGACCTGACCGACCTCGGCACGATCGACCGGATCCTCCGGGTCGGAGGTGAGAACCTCCTCATCGACGACGGGGCGGGAGCCGGCGACCTGATCGGTCTGGCCCGCACGTTCGCTTCGGTCGGTGGCGAGGACATCCGGCGTCACGCCCTCCCGGTCGAGGGCTTTCGCACCAGCGGCGGCGCGTCGGTGCTGGCACTGCAGGAGGCCGAAGCCCAGCCCGTCCTCGACATCTTTCGCACACCGGCGCCCGGTGAGGAGCCGCCATCGGATGCGCCCGCCGTCGCCCGCGACAGCTTCTCGGTCGAGGTCCTCAACGGCGCCCAGATCTCCGGGCTCGCCGGATCGACGGCCGACGAGCTGCGGGCAGCCGGGTTCGTCGTCGACGAGGTCGGCAACGCCACCGCCCTCGTCGACCAGACGGTCGTCAGGTATCCGGGCTTGCTGGCCCCTCAGGCGACGGTCCTCGGCACGAGCCTCCTGAGGCCGCCGGCCTACGATGTCGACGACTCACTCGATGGCGTCGTGCTCGTGGTGGGCCCCGAGTACGCGGGTCTCAACCCCGACCAAGGTGTCGACGAGGTAGCCGCCGCCGCCCCGGCGGCACCGGCCGAGACCGCTGCCGCGCCAGCCGAGGAGCCTGCGCCGGCGGCCGCCCAAGCACCGGTCGAGAACCAAGTCGGGATCGTGCCCGGCCCCGGTCCCGACGGTACACCGTGCGCCTGAGGTCGCAGGCGCGTCAAGCGGTCGGGAGCGCAGCGCGGATCAGGGCCGCCATCTCGGTCGGCGAGCCGTCCGCCGGTTCGAGCCTGATCTCCGGATTGGTCGGGGGCTCGTAAGGGGCGTCGATCCCGGTCAGGCCGGTCAGTTCGCCGGCCCGGGCCTTCGAGTACAGGCCCTTGGGATCACGGAGCTCGCACTCGTCGAGCGGGGTGTCGACGAAGACCTCGAGGAACACGATGCCGGCGTCTTCGTGCAACCGGCGAGCCAGATCGCGAGCTGCCCGATAGGGGCTGATCAGCGGCACGATGGCCACCAGCCCCGCGTCGGCGAACAGTCGGGCCACATGGGCCACCCGCCGAACGTTCTCGTCGCGATCGGCCGCCGAGAACCCCAGATCGCCGTTCAACCCGTGGCGGAGATTGTCGCCGTCGAGCAGGTAGGCGGGACGCTCGTCCTCGAGCAGTTGGCGCTCGAGCTCCACGGCCACGGTCGATTTGCCCGAGCCCGACAGGCCGGTCAGCCACACGGTGGCCCCCCGGCCGCCGACGGCGGTCCACCGTCGATCGCGAGCGACGGCGCTCGGGTGCCAGACGGTGTTGGCCGACGCCTCCTCGATGGGCACTCTGCGCCCGGCTCCTACTCGGCGCTGACGATCATGCCGGCACCGACGGTGACATTGGTGGTCTCGTCGACCAGGATGAAGCTCCCGGTGCTGCGGTTCCGGTGGTAATCGTCGGCGAGGAGCGGCTGGGTGGTCCGCAGCCGAACCCTACCGATCTCGTTGAGGCTCAAGCTGTCGGCATCCTCCTGGCGGTGGAGGCTGTTGATGTCGAGGCGGTAGCGAAACTCCTTCACCATCGCCCGAGCCCAGCGGGTCGTGTGCTTGATCGCCAGCTTCGAGCCGGCGGTCAGCCGGGTCTGCTCCGACATCCAGCACACCATCGCCTCGACGTCTTGACTGACCGCTGGCTGGTTGTGCGGCCGGCAGATCATGTCGCCCCGGCTCACATCGAGATCGTCTTCGAGCGTGATCGTCACCGACATCGGGGCGAACGCCTCCTCGACGGGGCCGTCGGCCGTGTCGATCGATGCGATCCTCGTCGTGAAGCCCGAGGGCAGGACCATCACCTCGTCACCGGGCTTCAAGACGCCCCCGGACACGGTGCCGGCGTACCCCCGGTAGTCGTGGTGCTCGGTGCTCTGAGGCCGGACGACGTACTGGACCGGGAACCGAACGTCGACCAGGTTCCGGTCGGAGGCGATGTGGACCTCTTCGAGGTGATGGAGCAACGTCGCCCCTCGGTACCAGTCCATGTTGGCCGAGCGGTCGACCACGTTGTCGCCGTGCAGGGCCGAGATCGGGATGAACGTGAGGTCGGGGACTTCGAGTCGGGTGGCGAACTGGCTGTACTCCGCCTTGATCTCCAGGAAGACGTCTTGGTCGTAGTCGACGAGGTCCATCTTGTTGACCGCCAGCACGAGGTGCGGGATGCGGAGGAGGTTGGCGATGAACGAGTGGCGGCGGGACTGCTCCAGGATCCCCTTGCGGGCATCGATCAGCACGATGGCCAGGTCGGCGGTCGACGCCCCGGTGACCATGTTCCGCGTGTACTGAATGTGGCCGGGCGTGTCGGCGATGATGAACTTCCGATGCGGCGTGGCGAAGTACCGGTGGGCGACGTCGATCGTGATGCCCTGTTCGCGCTCGGCCCGGAGACCGTCGGTGAGGAGCGCGAGGTTGGTGTGCTCGTCGCCCCGGCTGGCGCTCGTCGCCTCGATCGACGCGAGCTGATCCTCGAAGATCGACTTCGAGTCGTACAGCAGGCGACCGATGAGCGTGCTCTTGCCGTCATCGACCGACCCAGCGGTGGCCAGGCGTAGAAGATCCATCAGAAGTAGCCCTCCTTTTTCCGGTCTTCCATGGCGGCCTCGGTCGTGCGGTCGTCGGCCCTGGTCGCTCCCCGCTCGGTGATCCGAGTAGCGGCGACCTCTTCGATCACGAGGTGGATGTCGGTGGCCGAGGAGTCCACCGCCCCGGTGCAGGTGGCGTCGCCGATCGTGCGGAACCTGACCATCCGCTCCTCCGCCTCCTCGCCCGGCATGAGCTCGATGTAGGGCGTGACGCCGAGCCACATCCCGTCGCGATTGAACACCGGGCGGCGGTGGGCGTAATACACGCTCGGCACCTCGACCTCGTCGTCGCGGATGTAGTGCCAGATGTCGAGCTCGGTCCAGTTGGAGATCGGGAACACCCGCATGTGCTCACCGGGCTTGTGGCGCCCGTTGTAGAGGTTCCACAACTCGGGACGCTGCCCCTTGGGGTCCCACTGACCGAACTCGTCGCGAAAACTGAAGATGCGCTCCTTGGCCCGCGCCTTCTCCTCATCGCGGCGGGCACCACCGAACAACGCGTCGAAGCGGTGCTCCTCGATGGCGTCGAGCAGCGCGGTGGTCTGGAGGCGGTTGCGCGATGCCCGGGGCCCGGTCTCTTCCACCACCCTGCCGGCGTCGATGGCGTCCTGAACCGAGGCCACGATCAGCTTAACGCCCGTCTCGGCCACCCGACGGTCGCGGAACTCGATCACCTCGTCGAAGTTGTGGCCCGTGTCGACGTGCATGATCGGGAACGGCACCGGTGCTGGCGCGAACGCCTTCACGGCGAGGTGCAGCATCACGATCGAGTCCTTGCCCCCCGAGAACAGCATCACCGGCCGTTCGAACTCTGCCGCGACCTCGCGGACGATGTGGATCGCTTCGGCTTCGAGGAGGGCGATATGGGAGAGCTGTGTTTTCATCGTGCTTTCGAGGTCGGTGGGCCGAGGCCAAACTTGAGTAGGCGCCTGTGCAGAACCGGGCAGGTTGACCCCTCGCGCGAGGTCCCCAACCGGTCGGCGGCGACCGCAAGAAGTCCTCAGGGCCGTCGTGTCCGATGCCGAACAATCGGGCAGCGGCACCAGCCTACGAAGGGCGCAATCCCATGACCCAGGGCGAAATTCCTATCCTTCCATTGACTGAATATACCGGTGTCGTCCGGCGGTGGCGGGGCGCTCTCGCAGTCATCGCCGCCCTCGGAGCCGTGATCGGAACCGTGCTGGTGGCCCTCGATCGGGGGACCTACACAGCGGAAGCCGTCGTGCAGGTCAGGCCGATCGTCAGCCAGAGCGACGAGCCAAACCTCGATTCGAACCGCCAGATCAGCGCCGAGACCGAAGAAGCCGTCGCAGGATCGCAGCGGGTGGCCGAGCGGGCGCTGGGGCTCAGGGTCGCGGCGGAGCAGCTCGGCACGACCGATCTCGCCTCGTCGGAGGTGATCGACGCCGCCCGGGGGATCGCGGTCGGCCCCGAGGAGGCTCGCCGGTCATCGGAGCGGCTCGAGGTGTCGATCCTGCCCGACTCCCAGATCCTCGTCCTCACCGCCACCGGCGACGATCCAGAGACGGTCAGCGCCTTGGCCCAGTCGAGCGCGGTGGCATATCTGGAGTTCCGGCGGGACGAGGCGACGATCGGGAACGGCGAGTCCCGGCAGCGCCTCGCCGCTCGCGAGGCCGAGCTCGTGGCCGAGCTCGATGCCCTGGACGATGAGCTCGGCGCGGTCCCCGCCGACGGAGTGCTCGCCTATGCCGAGGTGGCGAAGCGTCAGGAACTGACGGTGATCGGGACCACGTTCGCCAACCTCGAGTCGCTCAGCGTCAACCCAGGGGTGATCCTCACCGACGCGGCCGTGCCCACCTCCCCTGACGGTCTTCCCCTCGCGGCCGGGCCGCTGTTGGGGACCCTGCTCGGGCTCGTCGCCGGGTTGACAGGCGTGTTCGTCATCGACCGAACCGACGACCGGTTGCGCAGCACCGGCTTCGACGCCGGCGTGCTCGGTGTACCGCTCCTCGGCACCGCCCCCGTCGCCAGTCGCCAGGCCGGTATCGGTGGGGTGTTCCCCGTCAACACCGCCGGCAGCGACGCCTACCGGCGGTTGCAGGGCACGCTGCTGTTCAACCTCGACAGCCTCGATCGGACGGTGGTGCTCGTGGCCGGGGTCAACGATGCCGCGGCGGCGACCGCCGTCGCCGCCAACATCGGGGCGACGGCGGCCAGGGCCGGGAGGCGCACGCTGGTCGTCGGCGCCGACCTTCGCAACGACGCGCTCGGCCGGCATCTCGGCGTGGCCGAGGGCTCGGGTCTCAGCGATGTGATCCTCGGTGATGCCAGGCTCGGCGAGTCGATCACCCCCGTGGACGGAGTCGAAAACCTGGGCGTCCTCCAGGCCGGTACCCGACTCGATCGGCCGACGAGCGTTCTGCAGAGCAGCGCGTTCGGGCGCCTGATGGCCGCCGTCCAGGCCGACTACGACCTGGTCGTCGTCGAGGTGCCACCGGTGCTCGACGTCGCCGACGCGGTCGACGTCGCCGGGCTGTGCGATGCAGCCGTCGTCGTCGCCGAGGCGGGCGCCGAATCGAGGCAGGAGATCATCGCCTCGGTCGAGCAGCTGAAGAGGGTCGGCTCCGACATCGTCGGGCTGATCGTCGCCGACGTGGGCTGATCACCACCGATGACGATCGCCCTCGCCCCACCGGACGGGGCTGTCCCCGCCGAAGCGCTCGACGACGCCGAGTCGGTGCTGCCGCAGTGGCCGCTGACCCTCATGATCGGTGCCTACCCGCTGTGGTTCGTACTCGGCCTCAGCGGCTTCATGTGGGTGGTGCTCGCGTTGCCGATGGCGGGGGCGTTGCTCCGCCACCGCCGACTGGTCGTCCCGAAGGGCATCGGTTTCTGGGTGATCTTCCTGCTCGCCGTGGCCGGCTCGGCGTTCAGCATCGACACGGTGGGGAGGCTCTCGGGCTACGTCCTCCGGTTCGGCTACTACGGGGCGGCGACCGTCTTCCTCCTCTACCTCCTCAACGGCGGGCGCAGCGTGCCGGTCCCCCGAATAGTCCGGTCGTTCACGGTGCTGTGGATGTTCACCGTTGCCGGCGGGTGCCTGGCCCTCGTGCTCGGCGACGTGTCGTTTCGTTCGCCGACCTACCACCTGATTCCGAGCGCGTTGCTCGGCAACGAGTTGATCAACACGCTCGTCACCCCCGGCTTCGCCGACCTGCAGGACATCATCGGCTTCCCCGTGCCTCGACCGAAAGCCCCGTTCGCCTACACCAACAGCTGGGGCTCGATGATGGCGCTGTCGACCCCGTTCGCGTTCATGGCCCTCGCCGACGACCGGGTCGGCCTCCCGCCCCGGCTGGTCCGGGCCGTGCTCGCACTGTCGGTCGTGCCCATCGTCGTGTCGCTCAACCGGGGCCTGTGGCTGAGCCTGGGGATCGGCATCGCCTACGCTGCGATCCGCTTCGGAGTCGCCGGCCGGACGAAACCCCTCGTACGCCTGGTGGTGGCCGCTGTGGTGGTCGCCGCTGTGCTCGCGCTCTCTCCCCTAGGGGACCTCGTCGACTCCCGACTCGACAACGGCCACTCCGACGGCGATCGCACGAGCCTCGCGATCGCGGCGCTCGAGGGAGCAGCCGAGCGACCGCTCTTCGGCTGGGGCGCCCCTCGACCAGGTGTCGGTGGCCTACCGTCGGTCGGGACCCATGGGCAACTGTGGCTGGTGTCGTTCTCCCACGGTTTCATCGGACTGATCGGGTTCGTGGGCGCGATCGGCTCGTTCTTCGTCCGCACCGGGCGCCAAGCGACGACGGTCGGGTTGTGGGCCCATGTCGTGCTCCTCGTGGCGATCGTGCAGATGCCGGTCTACCTGCTCATCCCGCACTCGCTGTTCGCGATCATGGCCGCGGTGGCGGTCGCCGCACGATCGCCGAGATGAGCTGGCCCGGCCGGCGGCCGGCGGGCAACTGGCCCCTGCTCGTCGCGCTGGTGGTCGCCGGGCTGGCGGTGGGGGCCGCCTGCGCCTCGCCGAGCGCCGGTTCGGGCACGGCCGGCTCGACGGCAACCCCGGCGGATCCTCCGGTCCCCCGGTTCCGGTTCGGCGTGGCGATCGGCCGTGCGGGGCCGCAGCGCCTCGCCGAGCTCGAGGCCGAGGCGGGGGCGACGGTAGGGATGGTCAGGGTGTTCGCCCGATGGGACACCGAGTTCCCCACCGCCGACCACCAGCGCCTGCTCGACGACGGACGGGTCATCCACCTGTCGGTCCGGCCTCGCACCGAGGCGGGCGAGGTGATCCCGTGGCAGGACCTCGCCCGCGTCGAGCCGACGAGCGCTCAGCGCCGGCTCGACCAGTGGACGAAGATCGTGGCCGGCTACGGCCGGCAGGTCTACTTCACCCTGAATCACGAGCCAGAGACGGCGGACAGCGCAGCCAACGGGACGGCTGCGGAGTTCATCGCCGCCTGGCGTCGGACGGTCACCCTCCTCCGGCAGAACGGCGGCGCCGAGGTCCGCACGGTGTTCGTGCTCGGGCAGGGCGCCTACGCCGACGGCACGGCCGAGTCGTGGTATCCGGGCGACGACGTCGTCGACGTGATCGGTGCCGATCCCTACAACTGGTACCGGTGCCAGGGCACCGACAGGGCCTGGGCCGCTCCCGACGACCTGATCCGCTTCCCGCTGGCGTTCGCCCGCCAGCGGGGCAAGCCGTTGGCCCTGCCGGAGATCGCCTCGACCGAGGACCCGGAGGATCCCGGCCGCAAGGCGGCGTGGATCGAGGAGCTCGCCGCCCTGTTGGCGTCGCCGGGGGTGGTCGAGCACCTCGAGTTCGTCGTCTGGTTCAGCGGCGACGACCCCCGCTGGCCTGACTGCCGCTGGTCGTATGACTCCTCGCCGCGATCGGCCGCTGCCTTCAGCGGGATGCTCGCCCGTTTCGAGCCTCCGACCGGCGGAGCCTGAGTGCCCAGGCCCCGACCGCCCCGGGTACCGGCGGGAGCGGCAGGTCGAGCGAGGGTGCGAAGCGGACGGCCCACGCTGCGAGCACCAGACCGGCACCGATCCCGCAGACGGCGAGCGAAGCGAGCCCCGAGGGTGTCAGGACCGCGATCGGCACCACCGCCAACACAGCCCCGATCGCGGCGGTCACGGCAGGCCTCCCCGGACCCCGCAAGCCACCGACCCGGTGGACGATGACGGCGGCGGCAACGTTCTGAACCACCACGGCGGCCCCCCACGCCACCGCCGCCCCGACGATGCCGAGCCGGGGCACCAGCACCCAGACGAGCGCCAGATCGACACAGAGGGCGGCGGCGGTCACAGCGAGCGACAGCCGGGCCCGCCCGAGCATCAACAGGGCGAGGTCGACCGGGCCGGCGAACGCGTTGACCAGGAGGGACAGGGCGAGGACCGTCAGTGCGGTGGTGCCGGTGGTGAAGTCGGGGTTGACGAGCGCGATCAGGGTGTCGGGCTTCGTCGCCACGAGCAGGAAGTAGGGCCAGGCGATCAGCACCATCCAGCCGGTCGCCTGCTGGAGGAGCCGCTGCGCCTCGTCGTGCCGCTCGCGGGCGAGGGCTCGCCGCAGCCCCGAGGCCGTGGCCTGGGCGATGGCGAACACGACGAAGTTCCCGGCCGTGACGTAGTGCGAGATCGTGCCGTAGATACCGGCTGCAGCCTCGCCGGCCAACGCCGACACCAGGATGACGTCGAGGCGCTCGAGCGCGATCTGGAAGCCGGTGGACACGGCCCGGGGGCGGGCGAAGGCCCAGAACTGGTCCGGCTCGACCGGGACCGGGCCGGAGCCGACGAAGCCGCCGAGCCGCCAGACGGCCGCTGCCGCCAGCCCGGTCGAGGCCAGGATCGGGCCGCACCACGCCAGCCCGAGCGCGACCATCGACGGCTCATCGCTGAGCAGCACGACCCCGGCGACGGCGGCGAGCTGGGCCAGAGGCTTGGCAATCTGGTTGATCGTCACCGTCGGCGTCATCGAGCCGAGCCCCCGAGCCGCCCCCAGGAGAGAGGCGCTGGCCGCCAGCGCCGGAACGGCCGGGGCGAGCACCCGCAGAAGCGTCGCCGCCTCGCTCGCTCGTTGCGGAGCGATCACCTCGGCCGCCGGCCCCGCCGCCAGCAGCAGCAGAATCGCACCGAGGCTGCCGACGGCGACGACCGGACGCAGTGCGAGGGCGAGGAGCGACCGGGGATTGGGCTCCGCGCCTTCGACGGCGGCAGGCATGAAGTACACCAACCCGGTCATCGTGCCCATCGCCGCCGTGTTCCCGGCGATGGCGAGCAGCGCGGTTGCGGCGAAGAACACCCCGGCAAAGGAGGCGCCAGCACCGGCGACGACGACGGCGATACCGAAGTTGGCCGCCGTGGCAGCGACGGCGCCGGCGGCGGCGAGAGTGGTCGCAACGCCATTCGACTGCGGCGCCTCGCCGGGACTTGGTCGCGCCCAGCGCTCGATCGCCGTGCCGGCCCGGGTCATCGAGCAGCGGGAGTCTCACAGGCAGCGGGTGCGACGGCGCGGCCGGGCCTGGGCTTGAGCGGTGGGGTCATCGAGGCAGCGAGGTCATCGGCGCGAGCCGAGCCGACGGTCGAGAGCCGTGTTGGCGAGCAGGGCCAGCCCGCCGACCGACGGGTCGGTCCAGCGCTGCCCGTCGAGCCGGAGCTCGCGGGCGATCAGCTCACACAGGTAGAGGTCGACGACGGCGTCGCGACCGGCCGGTGTGCGGCCGGCCTCGAACGGCGAAAGGACCATCTCGACATCGGTATCGACCAACAGCCGACGCAGCGCCTCACCGTTTCCGCCCCCGGCCCGACGTCGGTGGCGCTCGAACTCGTGGTGCAGCGCGTCGAAGCCGACCGGACGCCCGGTACCGGCGAGCTCCCAGTCCCACACGCCGGCCGAACCTCGCCCGGCGACGATGTTCCACGGCGTCAGGTCGCCGTGCCACAGCCCGACCGACAGTGCGACCGCACCGTGCCGGTCGAGCACTCGTGGAAGATCGACGACCTCGCCCAGGCCGCCGGCCGCCCACTCGTCGAGCAGCGAGAGCTCGGCGACCGGACGGGGGTCCCGGCGGTCGACGGCGGCGATGGACGACACGATCTCCGGAACCGCGAGGCCGGGCCGGCGGCGGGGGAGGGCCGAGCGCCGAGGCCGGAGCGGTGTGGCGACGACGACCCGGCCGTCGCCCCACTGCAGGTCGCGAAGCACCGCTGGGGCCTCGAGCCGGGGACCGAGCTGGCCCTCGACGAGGGCCAGCATTCGGCGCTCGTTGGTGACCAGTTCGGTTGTCAGCGGCGACCAGCCGACCTTGGCATAGCCGACCACCCGGCCGGCGGGGGTGAGGAGCTGCAGCACCGGCTTGCGGAGCCGGCGCCGAGGGCCGATCGTCACCGCTGCGGTCAGCTCCGGCTCGCCGAGCTGGGCCGCGAGGTGCTCGACCAGCGCGAATGGCGGCAGGATCAAGCGGGTCCCGGGGGCCAGGCGCAGCCCGCCGCATCGAGCGACGAGGCGGGCGGCCCGGCCGAGAGCGGCCCGGGCCGGGCCTCGATCGGCAGCGGACCGAAGGAGACCGGCGGCCGCCGCCGCCGGTGGTGCGGTCGGCAGGAGCAGGCGGAGGTCGTCGACCGACCGGCGTCCGAGATACTCGGTCGGCTTGCCGTTCTCGACCAGTCCAAGGACATCGACCAGCCACGCGAGCTCATCGCTCGCCGGTCCGGTGTCTTGCCCAGGCTCGGCCCGGTCCACATCGACGGCGGTGGTCGTCATCTGCTCCCCGTCGGCCGATCCTCCCGCCCGTCGAGGGATCGGTGCTCAGGTCCGCGGCCGGTCGACCCGATACGAAGCCATGGCTCTGCTCGTCCCTGGCGTCAGGCCGGATCACGAGGCGACCGATCCACGACGACCCAGTCGGGTGCTGTTCGTCTCCTCGGCCGGCGGTCACCTCTCGCAGCTGCTCCAGCTCAGGACGTGGTGGGAGCACCACCAGCGACGGTGGGTCACCTTCGACCTGCCCGATGCCCGCTCGAAGCTCCACGGCGAGGTCCTGATCCCGGCCCACCACCCCACTACCCGGAACGTGATCAACCTCGCACGGAACGCGGCGTTGGCCAGGTCGGTCGTCGCCGAGTTCCGACCGGAGGTCGTCGTGTCAAACGGTGCGGGCGTGGCGTTGCCATTCTTCGCGGTGGCCCGGGCGCTGCGAATCCCGACCGTCTACCTGGAGGTCTACGACCGCATCGACTCCCGCACGCTCAGCGGGCGGCTGTGTCGGCCCCTCGCGTCGCGCTTCCTCGTCCAGTGGCCTGGGCAGCAGCAGCTCTACTCGAACTCGACACTGATCGGGCCGCTGTACTGATGAGCGCAGGACGTGACGTGAGCTCGGCACCCCTCGAGCCCGCGGGCCCCGCCGACCGGCGAACGAATCGGTCGCTCGTCGTCGTGTCGGTCGGGACCGATCACCATCGGTTCGATCGGCTCGTGCAGTGGATGGACGGTTGGGCGCTCGGCAACCGCGCCGTACGGGTCGTCGTGCAGCGGGGCTCGGCGGAGCCGACCCGCAGCGCCGAGAGCCAGCCGCTGGTCCCGCACGGCGAGCTCTGCGCGCTGTTCGCCGAGGCGACCGCGGTGGTCGTCCACGGTGGACCGTCGACGGTCATGGACGCTCGGGCCGCCGGTCGGCTGCCGATCGTGATGCCCCGAGATCCCGATCGGGGTGAGCACGTCGACGACCATCAGCTCCGTTTCGCCGATCATCTCTCCCGCCACGGACTCGCCCGGGTGGTGAGAGCCCGCGACGAGCTGCTGGCGGCGATAGGGGAGGCCATCGCCGACCCATCGGCGTTCCGAGTTGCTGACGATGCCCAGCCGCCTCCAGGCATCGTTGGGTTCGGGCGTGTCCTGGACGAGCTGCTCGGGGCGGCCACGCCTCTCCGGAACGACTGGCTGGCTCCCGGCGACGTCGAGGTCGGGCGGTGAGCCGACGATCATCGACCGAGCGAGTCGGGGTCGCCGACGACCGCTCGACCACGGTCGTCATCGCCACCCGCGACCGGCCGGCACTGCTGCGTCGGGCGATCGATGGCGTCCTGGCCCAGGAGCTCGATGGGCTCCTCGAGGTGATCGTCGTGTTCGACCGCTCCGAGCCCGACCGGTCGCTGGCGCTGACCGAGCGCGACCGCCGGGTCGTGGTCACGACGAACCAGCGCATCGCCGGCCTCGCCGGCGCCCGCAACACCGGGATCGAGCTGGCCACACAGGAATGGCTCGCGTTCTGCGACGACGACGACGAGTGGTTCCCCGGCAAGCTGGCGGGCCAGTTCGCCGCCCTCGGCTCCGAACCGCTGGCGAGGGCTGCGTGCACCGGCATCGTGATCCACTACCGCGGCCGGGACACGGCACGCATCCCCGACCCCGACCGCCTCACCTACGAGGGCTTCCTCCGCGACCGGATGACCGAGGTCCACCCTTCGAGCTGGCTCGTCCACCGAGCCACACTCCTCGACCGGATCGGCCTGGTCGACGAGAACATCCCGGGCGGCTACGCCGAGGACTACGACCTGATGCTGCGGACTGCCGCCGTCTCACCGATCGCAGTCGCCCCCGCCCCGCTCGTGCGGGTGTGGTGGCACGGCGCCTCCTTCTTCTTCGAGCGGTGGCAGACGATCGACGATGCCCTCGACTACCTGCTGGTCAAGCATCCGGACTTTGCCACCGTGCCCGACGGTCTGGCCCGCCTCGAAGGGCAACGAGCGGTCGCCCAGGCCGCCATGGGTCAACGACGGCGGGCGCTGGCGTCGGCCCGGCGGACCTTCGCCCTCAACCGTCGGGAGAAGCGGGTTCCGGTGGCAGCCGCCATCGCGGCCGGGCTCCCGGCCGGTGTCGCCCTCCGGACCGCTCACCGGTTCGGGCGGGGCATCTGAGTAAGCCGGTCGACGTGGACCGATCCCGGCCGAAGCAACCGATCAGGTCTCCGTTTGCGTCGAGCCCGGGACGATAGGGCGGCGGTTCGATCGCTCCGTCATGTTGCGATCTCGTTGCGACCTCATAGCCTTTTCTGTATGGGTTCCCGACTCATCGACCGCGTAGCGGGCGACCACACCCCAGGCTCGATCTGGCGATTCAGAGCTGGGTCGGACCGGAACGGGAGCGTCGAACCTGTCAGCGTCGGGTCGGCGGGACACCCCGACCACGTCTTCGACGAGGTCGCGGTCGATGCCTGGCTGCAGGTCGGGCGAGTCGAAGACAACATCTGGACCCTCCGCGTCGGTCCCCTCCTGTTGACGGCGGAGGTCGGCCCCGCCGGCGAGCTGATCGGTTTGACGGTCACCGAGCACGGGCAGCGGCACGAGACCTGCGCGATCGACTACGGCGGCTCCGAGGTCAAGCTCGTTCTGCCAGACGTCCGGCGGTAGCCACGAGCGGCCGAACATCTCCGGGTCCCGAGCGCCCGTTCGCCGAAATCTGATGCGCCAGCCACCTGAGCGGTGGATGGGACCACGAAATTCGGCGGTAGGCGGGGGAGGGTGGCCTGCGGCTGCTGCTGGTGGTGGTGCCCCCGGCGAGAATCGAACTCACGCTCTCGGTTCCGGAGACCGATGCTCTATCCACTGAGCTACGGGGGCTCGTTGCTCGTCGCAACCCGGGCCACCACGTTAGCCGGCTCGCGGCCAACCGCGACCCCGAGCGGATCCTCGGCGCTGGCGAGCGGCGGCGGGCAGTACGATCGGAGGCCGCACCGATCGCGTCCCGTAGCACGAGAGGGTGGACCGATGACTCCCGAGCGTCAGCTCGCAGCCGCAGCACTTGCCAGCGCCAGGCTCATCATCGGCGCGCAGCAGCGGTAGGGGCGGCGTCGATGGCCCCGCTCCCGTGGTCGCTGCTACCCGACAACGCCGGGGTCGGCCCTGTGGGCCAGCTCGTCGTCGCCGGGTGTGACACGCTCGATCTCGCCGCCGAGTTCGGCACCCCGCTGTTCGTCTACGACGAGGACCACCTGCGGGCTCGGTGCCGCGAGGCGGCCGAGGCCTTCGGCGCCAACGCGATCTATGCCTCCAAGGCGTTCCTGTGCAAGGCGATGGCTCGCCTCGCGTACGAGGAGGGTCTCGGCATCGACGTCGCCAGCGGCGGCGAGCTGCAGATCTGCCTTCAGGCCGGGGTGCCTGCCGACCGGCTCGTGTTCCATGGCAACAACAAGTCGAGCAACGAGTTGCGACTGGCGATCGGGGCCGGAGTCGGCCGGATCGTCGTCGACAGCTTCGACGAGCTCGACCGGCTCGACGCCCTCGCGGCCGAGGGGTCGCCAGCGCCGAAGGTCCTCCTTCGTATCACCCCCGGCATCAAGGCCGAGACCCACGAGTACGTCGCGACCGGGCACGACGACTCGAAGTTCGGTTTCACGGTGTCGACCGGCGCGGCGCTGCAGGCCGTCGATCGGGCGGGAGCCGCCGACTCGGTCGAGCTGGTCGGTCTCCATGCCCACATCGGCTCGCAGGTGTTTCGGGTCGACTCCTTTGCCGCCGCAGTCGAGGCGCTCGGACGCTTCGCCAATCCGATCGGCCTGCCCGAGCTGATCGTCGGAGGCGGGCTGGGCGTGGCCTACGTGGAAGGTGAGGAGGCTCCGACGATCACCCAGTGGTCCAGGATCATCGCCAAGGCGGCGGCCGAGGCCGGGATCACGGCCACGATCGGTATCGAGCCAGGGCGGTCCATCGCCGCCGCTGCGGCCGTGACGCTCTACAGCGTTGGCACGGTCAAGGACCTCCCAGACATCCGCACCTACGTCGCCGTCGACGGAGGGATGAGCGACAACCCCCGCCCGGTGCTCTACGGATCGGGGTACGAGACGTTCCTCGCCCGCTCGGTCACCGCTGATCGTCCCCGATCGGCCCGGGTCGTCGGCAAGCACTGCGAGTCGGGCGATCTCCTGGTCCGCGACGCCCGGCTCCCCGCCGACCTGCGGGTCGGTGACGTGCTGGCCACCCCGGTCACCGGCGCCTATGGCCACTCGATGGGCTCGAACTACAACAAGATCCTGCGCCCGCCGATCGTGTTCTGCCGCGAGGGCGACGCCCGGCTCGTCGTCCGGCGCGAGACCGTCGACGACCTCCTCGCCACCGACCTGGGCTGACGAGGACCGTAGAGAAAGTCGTCGGTTGCATCGAGGCGCAGCCAATAGAGTCGAACGTGTGCGAATCGGACTGCTTGGATGTGGAATCGTCGGCGGCGCCCTCGTCGAGCTGCTCGCCGAGCGGCGGGCGACGATCGAGGCGACGACTGGCGTCGATCTCGAGCTGGCCGCAGTGGCGGTACGTAGCACCAGCAAGGAGCGAAGCACCCAGCTCGACACCTCGCTGTTGACGACCGACGCCGAGTCGGTCGTCGTCGATCCCTCGATCGACCTCATCGTCGAGGTGATCGGAGGGATCGAGCCGGCCCGGAGCCTCATCCAGTCGGCGCTCAAGGCGGGCAAGCCGGTCGTCACCGCCAACAAGGAGCTGCTCGCCAACGTCGGCGCCGAGCTCTACGCCGCGGCCGACACCAACGGCGTCGACCTGCTCTTCGAAGCGGCCGCCGCCGGGGCGATCCCGATCGTGCGCCCACTCCGGGAGTCGCTGCTCGGCGAGGACGTCGAGGTCGTGATGGGAATCCTCAACGGCACCACGAACTACATCCTCACCCGCATGGCCGAAGACGGCGCCGACTACGGCGACGCGCTCAGCGAGGCCCAGCGCCTCGGCTTCGCCGAGCGCGATCCCACCGCCGACGTGGAGGGCTACGACGCCGGGGCCAAGGCGGCGATCATGGCGTCGCTCGCGTTCGGGCAGAACGTCGTCGCCGGAGACGTCTACCACGAGGGGATCGCCGACATCGGTCAGGCCGACATAGCGTTCGCTCATCGCCTCGACTACGTCGTCAAGCTGCTCGGCATCGCCCAGCGGTTCGTCGGGCCCGCCGGCACCAGCGAGATCGGCGTGCGGGTCCACCCGGCCCTCGTACCGGCTTCCCACCCCCTCGCCTCAGTGAGGGACAGCTTCAACGCCGTGTTCGTCGAGGGCTCCTCGACCGGCGAGCTCATGTTCTACGGACGAGGCGCCGGCGGCCGCCCGACCGCTAGCGCCGTGCTCGGCGACCTGATCGACGCCGCAGCCAACAAGAGCCGCGGCACCCACCGTCCCGTACCGAACGGTCCCCGGGCCAAGATCCGCCCGATCGACGAGCTGGAGAGCGCCTTCTACGTCAACCTCGAGGTCGACGACGCCCCCGGGGTGCTGTCCACCGTCGCCGGCGTCTTCGGGGCCCACGGCGTCTCGATCCGCTCGATGGAGCAGGAAGGCCTGGGCACCGGGGCCCGCATCGCGTTCATCACCCACGGCGCCCTGGAGCGAAACCTCCAGTCCACCCTGCACGATCTGCGAGGCCTCGACGTCGTCACCGATGTCCGCAGCGTCCTGCGGGTGATCGGCGACTGAGCGGCTCCGCCGATGACCGTCAGCTACGCCTCCACCCGGGGCGACGCTCCGGAGCTCGATTTCGCCGACGTGTTGCTCACCGGTCTCGCCGCCGACGGGGGCCTCTACTGCCCGGTCGAGGTCCCGCCGCTCCCGCCGCTCGACGGCTGCGACACCTACGCCGAGGTCGCCGCCCGGGTGATTTGGCCCTACATCGAGGGCTCGACGGGGTCCACCGCCGCCTACGCCCTCTCGGTCGACGAGTTCGCAGCGATGGTGCGGGCCGCCTACGACGGGTTCCGCCACCCGGACGTGTGCCCGGTGGTCGAGCTGGGCGACAACCACTTCCTGCTCGATCTGACCACGGGACCGACCCTGGCGTTCAAAGACATCGCCCTCCAACTCGTCGGCCGGCTGCTCGATCACGAGCTGGCCCGCCGGGGAGAGCGGGTGGTGGTGATCAGCGCCACCTCGGGTGACACCGGCTCGGCGGCCATCGAGGCGCTGGCCGGCCGGGACAGCCTCGATGCCGTCGTCCTCCACCCCTACGGGCGGGTGTCCGATGTCCAGCGACGGCAGATGACGACCGTGACCGCCAGCAACATCCACAACCTTGCCGTCGAGGGCACTTTCGACGACTGCCAGGACTTGGTGAAGACCGCGTTCGCCGACCACACGATCACCGGCCGCCAGCCCGCTGCGGTCAACTCGATCAACTGGGCCCGGGTCGTCGCCCAGATCGTGTACTACGTCACCGGGGCCGGAGCGGTCGCGCCCGACGGTGGGCCGGTCTCGTTCTCGGTCCCGACCGGGAACTTCGGAAACGTGCTGTCGGGCTGGTACGCGAAGCGGATGGGTCTCGCCGTCGACCAGTTGATCGTCGCCAGCAACCGCAACGACGTGCTCACCCGCTTTCTCGACACCGGCCGGCTCGAGGCCCGGGCCGTCGAGCCCTCGCTCAGCCCGAGCATGGACATCCAGATCTCGTCGAACTTCGAGCGGCTGCTCTGGGAAGCCTCGGGACGCGACGGGGCCGCCGTCGCCGATCTGATCGCCGAGTTCCGGGCTCGGGGACGAGCCGTCGTACCCGACGGCTGGGTCGAGTCGATCCGCGCCGAGTTCACCGGCACGAGGGTCTCCGACGACGAGACGCTCGACGAGATCGCTCGGGTCCACGACGAGCTCGGCTTCCTCATCGACCCCCACACCGCCGTCGGCTTCGTCGCCGCCCGCCGCCTTCGGCGCGACCCGGCGGTGCCCATGATCACGCTCGCCACCGCCGATCCGGCCAAGTTCCCGGACGCGGTCGAGCGGGCCACCGGCGTCCGGCCACCGCTGCCGCCATTCCTGTCGGAGCTGTTCGATCGCCGCGAGCACTACGAAGTGGTCGGCAACGACGCAGCGGCGATCGCCGCCGCCATCGCCCGGCGCCTGCGCGGATCGTCCCCGGCCCCGAGCGGCCAGTAGGGGCCAGCTCAGCAGCGTGGCAGTCGGCCCGACGTTTGGTATGGTTGGGCGTCATCAGGCCGGGGTGGTCCTGTCGAGTCGCCCGTGGGCGTGTTCCGCAGGCACTCGTTGCACACGGCCTCCGTTGTGCTAGCCGTGGCGGTCGCCACGGGGCTCACGGCGGTGGGAGTGCGGCAGGGACCAGGCCGGTACGACCCGTTTCCATCAGCGCATCGACGGCGCTGGGCGGGTGAGCGACCGAGGTGTCAATCCCAGTCCTGGTTCGGTTTTTCGAAGGTGAAGTCAACTCACAGGCGGCGTCGTCCGCCCGTGTTCCCGAGGAGAAGGCCCCATGAGCGACCAACTGATCGTTGAGCGCGGTGGTTTGGAGAAGAAGGACAAGAGCGAGCTGCAGGCAATCGTTTCCGCCCTCGGCGGATCGGCCTCGAGCCGGGCACGCAAGGCCGAGCTGATCGACCAGATCCTCGAGCTGTCCGGCGCGTCGGCGCAGCAAGCGGATGCCGACGACTCCGCCGACGGACGAGCGGCAGCCGACGGTGCCACTGGTGATGCCGTCGCAGACCCCGTCGACAACGGAGCAGCCGAGGACACCAGCCGGTCGGCTCCGAACGGTCGGACCTCCGATCAGGAGAAGGAGACGACCGGAACTGCGCCCGACACCGATTCGGCGGCCGCCGAGCACCCGGTCGGTCCCGACGGCGAGCCACTGGCCGACTGGGAGGTGGCCGTCATGGCCGACGGAGACACGGGCGCCAAGCAGGGCGACAAGCAGAACCGCGGGCGCGACCGGTCGAAGGGATCCGAGAACCGCGACGCGCCCGAGAGTCGCGACGACGTCGATCCCAACAACCGGCGGAGCCGTCGCCGCGGTCGGGGCCGCGGCCGAGATCGTGACGACGCCGGGAACGAACCGATCTCCACCGAGCCCGTCGCCGTTGCCGGCTCGCTCGACCTCCGGGACGAGGGCTACGGCTTCCTCCGGGTCTCCGGCTACCTGCCGAGCAAGGAAGACGTCTACGTCTCGGTCAAGCAGGTCCGCCAGTACGGGCTCCGCAAGGGCGACCACATCACCGGGCTCTCTCGACCGGCGAACCGCAACGAGAAGAACCCCGGCTTCCACCAGATCGATACGGTCAACGGCAAGCCCCCGGGACAGGCTCGTGATCGGGCGCGCTTCGACGATCTGACGCCGCTGTTCCCCGACGAGCAGCTCGTCATGTCGATGCGGGAGGAGCCGCTCAACATGACGACGAGGATCATCGATCTCATCGCACCGATCGGCAAGGGCCAACGCGGACTCATCGTCTCGCCGCCCAAAGCCGGCAAGACCTCGGTCATCAAGGACATCGCCCGGGCCATCGAGACCAACAACCCCGAGGTCCGCCTCATCGTCCTCCTCGTCGACGAGCGCCCGGAAGAGGTGACCGACATGCGACGCTCGCTCAGAAACGGCGAGGTGGCGGCATCCACCTTCGATCGACCGCCCGAGGAGCACTGCGCGGTCGCCGAGCTGACGATCGAGCGGGCCAAGCGGATGGTCGAGGCCGGCGACGACGTCTGCATCATCCTCGACGGCATCACCCGTCTCGCCCGGGCCTACAACCTGTCGGTGCCCCAGACCGGCCGGGCGATGTCGGGCGGGTTGGATGCCGCTGCGCTCTACCCGCCGAAGCGGTTCCTCGGCGCGGCCCGGAACCTCGAAGAGGGCGGCTCGCTGACGATCCTGGCCACCGCCCTCGTCGAGACCGGCTCCCGGATGGACGAGGTGATCTTCGAGGAGTTCAAGGGCACCGGCAACATGGAGCTCCGGCTCGATCGTCGCCTCGCCGAGAAGCGGGTCTTCCCCGCTATCGACATCGACGGCTCGTCGACCCGCAACGAGGAGCTCCTGTTCGACCCCAAGCAGCTGAAGCAGGCCTGGAAGCTTCGTCGGGTCCTTTCCGGAATGAGCGACGAAGGCAGCTCGGCGGCCGGAATCGAGATGCTGATCGACCGCCTGCAGACCTTCAAGAGCAACGACGAGTTCCTGGCCGAAATCGCCAAGGCCCCGTCGGTTTGACCAGCCGACACGGCACACTGGATCAGCAACATGAGGGCAGAGCTATGAAGGCAGCACTATGAAGGCAGCGCTATGAAGGCAGAGATTCACCCCGCATACCGTCCCGTCGTGTTCATGGACGCCGCGGCCGAGTTCTCGTTCCTCACCAAGTCGACGATCGAGACCGACGAGATGATCGAGTGGGAGGACGGCAACACCTACCCGCTCTGCAAGGTCGAGATCTCCTCGGCCAGCCACCCGTTCTTCACCGGTCAGATGAAGATCGTGGATACTGCCGGTCGGGTCGAGCGCTTCGAACGGCGCTACGGCGGCCGTCGCAAGAACAAATCCGCCGACACGACCGAGTAGCGGGCAACGGCCGAGACCACCGCGCTCGTCGAGGCGAAGCTCCGAGCTCTGGCTCGGGCCTGTTCAGGAGCCGAGCTGAGCGAGGTTGACGGCTCCCTCGGCGCGGGCCTGGGGGCCGGCCAAGACGGGGCTACCCGCAGGGGCTATTACCTCGTCGCCGACGATCCCCGAGCGGTCGGGCGGGCCGTGCACTGGGCGGCCGCCAACGGCGCCGATCGGGTCGAGATCCTCGCCGAGCGCGGTGCCGCCGACCTGGCCCGTCGGGCCGGACTGCTCAACGACGAGCCGGGCCCCTCGATCGCGGTCTGGCGGGTCGACGGCGCCGAGCTGAGCGAGGCCGCCCCCGCCCCGCCCGCTGCCCCGCCTGCGATACCGGCGTCGCACTGGGCGCTCGCCGGAGTGATGTCGGAGGCCGGCGCTCGCCCGCTCGACGATCACGGGCAGCTAGTTGCCGAGGTTGCCGGGCTGGAGGTGGGACGAGTCGTCGACGACGGCGACGGTCCGGTCATCGACGTCGGCGTCGGCCAAGCCGATCGCGAGCTCGCTCAGCTCGTCCACCGCGAACCGGACCCCGGCGTCGGCCTGCGCCGGGTGATCGCTGCCGTCGCCGACTACCGCCGGCCCGGCAGTCATCATCCACTCACCCGGGTTGGGCGGGAGCGCTGGCTCCGCTCGGTCATCCTCGAAGAGCCGGGCCTCGTCGGCGCAGAGGCGCTCGAACCGGTCGTACCTCTCAGGGCTCGGAGCGGTCTCCGCCGGAGCGAACCGGCCGCGGCC
>JAOTYQ010000381.1 GCA_029861725.1 Acidimicrobiia bacterium
GGGGCCCGGCCCGGGCCCGGGCACGCGGGGCCAGCGCGCCGGGCGCAGCCGGTCAGCAGGCGACGCTCAGGGAGGTCTGGAAGGATACGGCGATGGACTTCGACGAGTACCGGAACCGGTTCAAGACCGCAGAGGTGACCCGAGACGAGGCTGGGGTGCTGACCATACGGATGCATTCCCGGGGTGGCCCACTGCAGTGGGGCGGCCGCCCTCACCGGGAGTTGCCCGAGTTGTTCGCCGCCATCGCCTCCGACCGGGAGAACCGGGTCGTGATCCTCACCGGCACCGGCGCCTCGTTCATCGAGCTCCCGGAGGGGGCGAACCCGCTGGCCGAAGGTCGAGCCAACGCCACGGTCTGGGACCGGATCATCTGGGAAGGCAACCGCCTCGTCGATCAGATGCTCGCCATCGAGGTCCCGATGATCGCCGCGGTCAACGGCCCGGTCACGGTCCACTCCGAGCTCGCGGTGCTCTGCGACGTGGTCCTGGCCGCCGAGCACGCCTACTTCCAGGACGCACCACACTTCGCGGGCGGCCTGGTCCCCGGCGACAGCATGCAGATCGTCTGGCCGTTGCTGCTCGGCCCGAACCGCGGCCGCTACTTTTTGCTCACCGGCCAGCAGATCCACGCCGAGGAGGCGCTCGACCTCGGAGTCGTCGGTGAGGTCCTGGCGGCCGACCAGGTCCTGGGCCGGGCTCGGGACATCGCCGCCGACCTCGCCGCCCTCAACCCGATCTTGCTCCGGAACACACGCCACGCCCTCGTCCGTCCCCTCCGGCGGGCGATGGCCGACGATCTGCACGCCGGTCTGGCCCTGGAGGCGATCGCCTCTATGTCGGGCCGGGAATGGAACCGCGACCGAGAGGACCAACCGTGAGCGCCGACCCCACCGAGCACCAGGCCGTCAGCTACGAGACGGTCACCTATGAGACCGACGGGCGTGTGGCGACCGTCACCCTCAACCGGCCCGAGAAGCTGAACGCCATCTCGATGCAGCTCCAGGCCGAGCTGATCGCAGCCCTCGAGGAGGCCGAAGCCGACCCGGGCATCCACGTGGCCGTCGTGCAGGGAGCGGGTCGCGCCTTTTCCGCCGGCTACGACATAACCGTCGGCGGCACCGGAGGCGGCGGGGTGACCGGCGACCGTGACGGCCTTGAGCGGATCATGCGGGGCTGGCTGCGGATCTGGGATCTCCGGCTGGCCGTCGTCGCCAAGGTCCACGGCTACTGCCTGGCAGGCGGTACCCAGCTGGCGACGATCTGCGATATCACGTTCGTGTCCGACGACTGCAGGGTCGGCACGCCGCAGCTCCCCCTCGGTGCCGGCTACGTCGGATCGGCGTGGACCTGGCTGGTCGGGCCGAAGAAGGCGAAGGAGATGTTCTTCCCCACCGGTGAGATGATCACCGGTGCGGAGGCCGCCGACTGGGGGTTGTTCAACCGGTCGGTCCCGGCCGGCGACCTCGACACCGCCGTCGCCGACTACGTGGCCAAGGTTGCCCGGACCCCCAAGGAGATCATCGCCCTGCAAAAGCAGTCGGCGAACCGTATCCAGGAGATCCAGGGCTTCCGGGAAGCGATGCTCCAATCGGTCGAGATCGACGCCATCGCCCATGCGTCGAAGCCGGTCAAGGCGATCAACGCGCACATCCGGGAGAACGGGCTCCAGGACGCACTCCGGGCGTTCCAGGCGGGCGAGATCCCCTAGCCAGCGACCCGCCTGGCCAAATTGGGTGACTTCGACCGCTGCGACCTCCACCGCTAGGTTCGAGCTCATCACGTCGACGGCAGAGGAACGAGAGCGATGAGCGAGGTTCGACTCGACAAGGAACGCAGCGCCGCCTTCATGGCCAACATGACCGGGATCATGAACGGTGGGGCGCTCGCCCTGATGTGCTCGATCGGCCACAAGACGGGCCTGTTCGACACGATGGCGGGCATGGCGCCGGCGACCTCGTCCGAGATCGCCGATGCGGCGGGCCTCGACGAGCGTTACGTGCGGGAGTGGCTCGCAGCGATGACGGCCGGAGAGATCGTCGACCACGATCCGCCCGCCGGCACCTACGTCTTGCCGGCCGAGCACTCCGGCTTGTTGACCCGAGCGGCCGGCCCGCTCAACCTCACGACCTACTGCCAGTACGTCTCCCTGCTCGGTCAGGTCGAGGACGAGGTGGTCGACGCGTTCCGCAACGGAGGCGGCGTCCCCTACGAGCGCTACCCCCAGTTCCAGACGCTGATGGCCGAATCGAGCGGGCAGCGCCTCAGCCAAGCTTTGATCCCTCAGGTCGTGCCGCTCCTACCCGGCGGGGCCGAGCGGTTGGACACCGGCATCGACGTGGCCGACATCGGCTGCGGGAGCGGGCGGGCCCTCAACCTCCTCGCCTCGACCTACCCCCGGTCGCGCTTCACCGGTTTCGACATCGCCCGTGGCGCGCTCGACCAGGCCAGGGCCGACGCCGAAGCGGCTGGCAACACGAACGTGGAGTTCGTCGAGCGCGATGCTGCCCAGCTCGGCGAGGACGCCCGGTTCGACCTCGCGACCAGCTTCGACGCAGTCCACGACCAAGCCCATCCCGACGCCATGATCGCCGGCATCTTCGCCGCCCTGCGTCCGGGAGGGGCCTATCTCTGCGTCGAGCCGAAGGCGTCGAGTCACCTCCACGAGAACCTGGACCTGCCGATGGCGCCGATGATGTACACGATCTCGACGATGCACTGCATGACGGTCTCCCTGGCCTACGGCGGTCAGGGGCTCGGCACCGCCTGGGGCGAGCAACTGGCGGTGGAGAAGCTGGGCAACGCCGGCTTCGTCGAGATCGAGGTCACCGGAATCAAGGCCGACCGAGCCAACCACTACCTCTTGGCCACCAAGCCGGGCGGCGATCGTCCGCATCACGGCCGAACGACGTAACCCGTCAGCCTCGGAACGGGCGGGTCACGATGGCCCACGGATCTGGGGTGATCCCGATCGGCACGTCGATCAGGCAAGGCTCCCGCGCCTCGATGGCCGTCGACAGCGTCGCCTGCAGCTCATCGGGGCTCTCGGCCCGATAGCCGGTCATCCCGAACGCCGCGGCCAGAGCCAGCATGTCCGGATTGGTCAGCTCGGTCCCGAGGTGGACGCCGTCGAACTGCTGCTTGTGCATGCGCTGCACGTTCCCGTAGGCATCGTCGCGAAACACGATCCCGATCAGAGGGATCTCGTAGTTCATCACGGTCGCCATCTCCGCCAATCCGTAGCCGAAGCCGCCGTCGCCGTTGATCGAGACGACGGGCCGATCAGGGTTGCCGACGGCGGCACCGATCGCCGTCGGATAGCCGTAGCCGAGCGTGCCCTGGTAACCGGGGCTCAGGTAGCTCCGGCGATGGCGGATCGGGAACGTGTAGCGAGCGACGTAACCGACCTGGGTCAACTCGGTCACGAGGATCGCCTCATCGGGCATGGCGTTGCGCAGTGCTGCGGCGTACGACAGCTGGGGCTCGAGCGGCGACAGCTGCTCGCTCACCCGGTCGCGCACGGCGTCGGGGTCGTCGAGCCAGGGGGCCCGTTCCCCTTCGAGCAGCGACGTCAACGCCGCGGTACCGGTGCGGGCGTCGCCCGCGATCGTGGCGTCGAACGAGCGGGGCGGACCGAACGCCAGCGGATCGTGGTTGAGGGAGATGAGGGTGGCGTCGTCGGCCGTGCGCAGCGCTCGCCCGTTGCCCTCCAGGGCCCGGGAACCGACGAACAGCACGGTGTCGGCCCGGGCGAGCAGCTCCTTGTTGGCGAGCGGGAGGAACGCCAGCGGGTGGCGGTTGTCGAAGCTGCCGATGCCGTTGGCACTCGACACCAGCGGAGCCCCGAGCGTGGTCGACAGCTCGCCGAGCTCGTCCCAGGCGTCGGCCACCGCCCCTCCCCCACCGACGTAGATCACCGGCCGCT
Source organism: Acidimicrobiia bacterium (assembly GCA_029861725.1). GTDB lineage: Bacteria > Actinomycetota > Acidimicrobiia > Acidimicrobiales > SZUA-35 > CADEDH01. The sequence goes on from JAOTYQ010000381.1 coordinate 3,923, forward strand.
CGGCTGCCATCAGCAGCTCGGCGGCCGCCCCGAGGTCGGCGTCGGCTCCCGGCGAGGGCGTGCCGGCCGGCTCGGGGCCGATGGCGCCACCGTCGGTCGTGGCCGACAGCACGTCGGGCGGGATCTCGACCGCGACCGGCCCCGGCCCCTGTTGGAGTCGGACCATGGCGCCGTGGATGGCGCCGGGAACCTTGCCGGGCTCCGTGACCAACGTACTCGCACGGCACAGCGTCTCTAGGATCCCGGACTGGTCGGGGATCTCGTGAAGCAGCCCGAACCCGTGGCCGATGCCCCGGGTCGGGATCTGGCCGCTGATCAGCAGCACGGGCGACGAGCAGGCGAGTGCGGTCACGAGACCGCTCCCGGCGTTCAGCACCCCGGGTCCGGGGACGACGAGCGCCACCCCGATGCGTCCGGTGGTCCGGGCGTAGCCATCGGCCGCGTAGGTGGTGGTCTGCTCGTGGCGGGCGTTGATGAACCGGATCTGGTCGCGGTAGGCGGCCAGGCCGCTGCTGGCGTAGTCGAGCTGCACTCCGGGGATGCCGAAGACGTGCTCGACACCCTCGGCCGCCAGCTGGCGAGCCATAGCAATGCCACCCGTAACCTGGGTCGCAGTGTCGGTTGTCGTTGCTGTGTCGGTCACGAGGCCGACCCTACTGCCCGGGCTCGCGCGACGCCCGCCCGCAGACGTTCACCGGAGGGGCAACGGTTCGCCGGCACAGTCGCCTCGAAACCGCCCCTCGTGGGAGGCTGGCCCGATGACCGACACCGTCGACCTGCAGCTCCTGGACCGTGCGTTCCACTCGATCATGACCACGATGATCGAGACCACCCAAGCCCCTCACTTCACCGAACTGGCGGCCGATCTCGGCATCCGGCCCGACGAGGGTCGCGAGGTCGTGCACCAGCTCGTCGACCGGATCCCGGGGTGGGTCCATCCCGGGACCGACTATCTCGCGTCGTTTCCGCCGTTCAACGTGCAGCCGACGCAGTACCGGATAACGGTTGACGGCCAGGGTGGCTGGTTCGGTCAGTGAGGCTTCGAATCGCTGGCCGTGCGCTGGCTCTTCCCCGGCTCGAGCGTGCGACTCGACGCACCCTGCCTCGACTGCGGCTTGGAGATGACGGTCGAGATGCGCGACGAGGACCTGCTTCGTGTCGAACCCGACACGCTGGTCGGCTACACGTCGTCCGAGGTCGGGGGCGACGCTTCGACCCGACCGTTTCGGTGAGCGAACATGAACCTCTTCCGGTCGGAAGAGCACGCCCGCAGCTGGCCCGGCTTCGATCCCGCGCTCGAAGCCCGCATGCTCAAGCCGGTGGCGGCCTGGGCGGAGATCTTCGCCAACCCGTTCTTCCGGGAGCGCCTCCGGCCCGACTACCTGAGCTGGACGCAGAGCGCCTCGGGTCGCGCCGCCTTCCAGGAACTCCGACGAGCTCTGGCCGGAACATGACCGGTAAGTACTGAGCAGAAGTGCCCACTTGTCGACGTTTCGGCGCATGGTCGGCGACAGAGCCGATACAACCGAGTTCAATCATCGCCTGAACGGACGTGCGCACCGGCTGATGGATCCCACCGGTCTGGGCCATGGCAGTTCAGGGCGGGAGCCTCGCCAACCCGTTGGGCGAGTTGGTCGACGAGGCTCCTGCCCCCATTGCCTTCACGACGCGTTCGGCGGCAATCGGTATGGAGGGAAACACCGCCGTCGGCATCGCTTGATCGTGAAGGTAAAAGCCGGCTGGTGAGCCATCCAACTTCCTAGGTCGTTCTACTCATAGCCACCGTCGCCCTCGGTGCCGGCCACACCGCTCTCTGCGGCGATTGGCCAGGAATCGCTACCCCGAGACCCCAAACCGGGGCATCGCCGTTAGATTCGGCTCCCGTGACTTCGCCGACCTCACGGACCAAGGTGGCTGCCGCGGCCGCAAGCGCCGTCCCCGCCATCGAAGCGTCGGGCCGGGCCCTGCAGCGCCGGCTCGGTCCGGAGGACCTGCTTCGGATCGCCTTGGCCGCGCTGCTCGTGCTCGCCGCCCTCGCGGTGATCGCGCTGGCGATGAGCATTCGGATCGACCCGCCGACCGCGACCGAGGCGGCAACGGCGACACCGGG
>JAOTYQ010000382.1 GCA_029861725.1 Acidimicrobiia bacterium
AGAGATCGGCCGCTTCCTTGACCGGCACGACATAACGAACTTCGTGATGCTGGGCGGCGACGCGCACATGGTTGCGATCGACGACGGCACCAACAGCGGCTATGGCGGGCACGACGGCTTCCCGATTCTCCAAGCGGCTGCGCTCGACCGACCCGGTAGCACCAAGGGCGGGCCCTACAGCCACGGCATGTTCCCCGGTGCCGGCCAGTTCGGCTTGCTTGAGGTCACCGACGACCTCAGCGACCGCCTCGGCGTCACCCTGGTCGGCCTCGACTACACGGGCGCCGAACTCGTGCGTCTCAACCTCAGCTATGACATCGCGCGCTCGCCGTAGCCTCCAGCACACTCGGAGACGATGCGGGAGGCGATCAACGGGACACCACCATCGGTGCGTTCGTCGGCCTCAGGCCGTCCAGATCATCAATATTGGTCCCGTGGGCCGACCCGCTCATGAAGCGGCAAGCAGGGCCACCGGCGCAGCATCGAGTGAGCCAACGCCTGGCCGAGAGCCGATCGATAATGCTCAGATCCGGAGCTGCAGGACCGTCCGAGGACGGCACCACTGCCGTGCTCGCAAATCCCGAGCCGCTCCCGCCGAGACCACTGAGGGTGACGACCAGGCCGTCGTCGAGCTGGTAGCGCTCTGTCGCGCCGTCGGTGAGGATGCTCCCGGACCGTCGTCGGGCCGCTTCCCCTACAGCGGTGCCACTCGGACAAGGTGTGAGATGGTCGGTTGGGCTGGGCGGAAGTCTGAGCCGGAGATAGCTGTCAATTTCCTCAACATCGAAGGTGGTTCGTAGTTCGTCGACGTCCGAGACGGATCCGATCACGGTTGGTTACCTCAGTTGTTGATGGCTTGGCCGAGTTCGGCTACTTGGGGGATGTCGGCGGCTGCGGCCACGATCTCTTGTACCAGTGATGTGGCGCGGCCGGATCGGACGTGATCGGCGATCGGAGCAGGACCGCCGCGGAGTGTTCGGCGTCGGTTCTGGCGCCGGCTGCGAGTTGGGCTCGTAGCAAGTGGGCCCAGTGGATGAAGACGCTGCGTACCTCGGCTGGAGGGACTGCACTGGCTGAGCGCTCGAACGCTTCTATCGCTTGCGTCGCTTGCCCGAGGTCCCAACGGGCCGTGGCTTCCTGCCACAGTAGTTCTCGCTCGTCGAGCCACCACGCCCACGTGGGATCGGTGTCCGTTGGGCCATTGGCCCAGAGGGACCTGGCCTCCTCGAATGCGGCTATTGCAGCCCAGTCGCCGCGTTGGGCCAAGATTCGGCCCAACCGCATCAAGAACATCCCTCTGACTACGGGAGTGAGTTGCGTGCCGGATTCGAGGACCTTGCTGATGAGCAGGTGTGCCTCCCCGAGGTGACCGTTGAGGCTGGCGTGCATGGCTGCGTTCTGCACGGTGAGCAGTTCGATGGACGTGTCGCCGACGAGGCGCGACCAGTGGAGGGCTTCGTAGTTCATGGTCCTGACGAGGTCGTGTTGCTCGGTGTCGTAGGCCAGCCACCCGGTGATCTCGGCGACTTCCCCGACGATGGCGATGAGGTCGCGCTCGAGGTGAGGACGGACGGCGCCGTTTCGTAGCCGATGGCGGGCGACAGCCAGGAGCGTAGACGCAGGAGCGATCAGTCCACCGGCTCCGATCTCGTTGTCGAGGCGGACGAGCTCATCTCTGGCTTGGTGGAGTGACACAAGATCGGCGTCATCGACGTAGTCCGAGATTGATGGCAATTCGATTGCCTGATCCTCGATGACCTCGGTGAGTTCGATGTTGCTCGGCACTCGGCGGAGCTGGTCAAGGGTGATTCCGAGAGCCCCGGCAAGCGCGGCCTCGTTGCGGGTTCGGATGCCTCGCTCGCCTCGCTCCCACCGGGCTCGTCGGGTGACCCGCTGCCTGATCGGTGGCCAGACTGGGGCGGGCAAGTCGGTGTTGATGCGGGCCATGCTGGGTGCAACTGCCTCCCGGCCTGATGTCGCGTTCGTGTGTCTCGATCCCAAGCGCACCGCGCTGGGCATGTGGGCGCCCCGGGCGACGGTGGTCGAGCGCACGATCGGCGGGTGCACTACGGCGTTGGTGATGCTGTGGCGGGAGGTTCACCGCCGGCTCGACATCATGGAGGCTGCCGGTGTCGACGAGTGGCATCCGAGCCTTGGCGGGCCGTACATCGCCTGTTGGGTCGACGAGCTGACCGAGGTGGTGGCCCCGGACGGGGACAAGGTCGCGCACCTCCTGGCCGACGCCCAGCATCTCCTGCCGGGTTCGGCTGAGTTCAAGGAGCACGCGCGGTCGCTGCGGGAAGCGTTGGCCTCGGCCAAGAGGGGGCAGGAAGCCCAGGGCGTCTTCTTGACGTCGTTGGCTCGAATCTGTCGCTCGTCGGGGGTGCAGATCGTGGCCGCCACCCAATACCCCGAATCTTCGGTGCTGGATCCGCAGTTCCGGTCGAACATGTCGGTTCGGGTGATGCTGCGGGTGGCGTCGAATGAGATGGTCCGGGTCATCCTCGGCGCGGGGTCGACCGAGGACATCACGTCGGACTCGATCCCGGTTGATGAGCGTGGCGGGTGCTGGGTCGGCGGTATCGAAGCCCGTCCCGTGAGGGGCCGAGCGTTCTTCGCCACGACCGCCCACGGCAAGGCTCGGGCGGCGGAGACGGCGCATCTCCGGTGGGCACCAGAGCTGGTGTTCGTGGGGCAGGTTGGTGACGGGGAGGCCGGCGCCCCGGACGACCGCAGGGAGGCAGGGGCAGAGGCCGACCCGATCCCGATCCAGCACCCAACCAACAACGTCGACCAGGTGGACGACGACCCTGCACCGTCACCGGCGCTCCGGTTGTTCGCTGTTGGGGAGGCCGTGCGATGACTCCGGTCGAGCGACAGGTTCGGGTCTCCGAGATCGAAGCGGGCTTTGCCCTCGCTGTCACCCTGGCAGTTTGTGTCCGCACCGAGTGGGCGCATGGGCCGAATGGCGTGGCTATGGCCATCGTCTTGCCGGTGGCGATGGCGTTCAGCGTGCACGGGCTTCACAACGCCGCAGGCCTGGGGTGGTGGAACCTGGTCTACATCCCCCTCCGGGTCACCGCTCTGCTGGCTGGGCTGGCCTACTCCTACTCGCACTACCTGGCCATGCTCCCCGCCGACCCGCTCCTGGTCGCCGGCCGGGACATCCGCTGGCTCGTCGCCGTCGTCGTCGAGCTGCTGACCGTCAGCGCGCTTATGGCCCATCAGGGGCACTCCTCCCGCCTTCACCGCCCTGCTTCGCCCACCGTCCCCGTGTTGGAGCTCGTCGACTTCGACCCGCCCGCTGGCCCGACGGCAGCGGTCGCCGATCCCACTGATCGCACGCCGACCACGGCCACTCGATTCGTTCCCCTGGCCGGCGGTGTGCCGGCCGGGGCCAGTTCTCCCGTGTCGAACGGCGCGGGATCAACCAACCATCAAGCAAAGGAATTGACCCGCGCGTAACTTCCCCATTGACATCAACGCCTTCATGGCCATGCTCCGTGGCGTCTCCGACATCGACCCCGTGGTCGACCGCGACACCGGCGAGCACCGCACCGACCGCGACGGCGTGCCCCGCTGGCGCCTCGAGGTCCTCGTCCGCGAGCCCGGGCAGGTCAGATCCCAGGTCGTCCACATCGGCTTCTCCTCCCGGGAGCGGCCCGTCATCGACCACACCGGCGAGCTGGTCATCACCGGCCTCGTCGGCCGCCACTGGGAGAACACCAACCAGTACGGCACCTCGTCCGGGGTCGCGCTCTCGGCCGACACCGTTGCGTTCAAGTCGGCCAACCGCCCCAACGGCCGCCCGAGCCCGGCCCGGACCGATGCCGCCGCCTGACACTGAAAGTGGATGCCTCCTTCCGGCGTCGAGGCCCCGCCTCGATGCCATGGACGCCCAATGGCTCGACCGGCCAGTGGGTCAAGGGCTCCGAGCCCAACAATCCCAGCCCCCCACGGCCACCGCCACGGTGATCGTCGTTTATCCCTCAGTGGCTGCTGGGATTGTTGGGCGTCCCTTGACGCACGTCCGGCCGGTCGAGCAACCCCGCTTGGATCGACCGACCGGCTGGCTGCCCTGGGCGTCGCTGCTGCTCTCAGCCGCATCGCTCGCCCTGATCGGCGGCCTCCTCGCAGTCCTCGCCGTGCCCGCGGTGATCGGTGCCGCTGTCACGGTCTGCGCTGCTCTGTCCTGTCTCGGCCTCGTCATCGCTGAGACCGTCTCGAAGGCGACCCGGTGAGCCTGGCGTCGCCTGCTCTCGTCTCGTGCCCCGACCTCGCCGGTTGGCGGCAGTCCTTGTTGCCCCTGTTCGAGTTCGTCGGCCCCGTGTCGACCCGACCAGTCCCTACCCACACGGGGGGGCGGGGCGAGGGCGTCAAGCCCGCAGCCCCGTCCCCGCCCCCTTCCCCTCCATCCCACACACCATCACCTCGCATATCACCACTTTCACCGCCTTCCTTCCTCACACCTCCTTCACCGCTGCCTCACCACTTCACTCCGATCTCTTCTCCTCCTTCGAACTCCGCCACTCCGCTCCCACCACCCTCCGGCCCATCGCAACGCATCGCCCGTCGAGGGGAAGGCCACCAACGATCGGAGAACACCGGTGGCCACCAGCGCTCTTGGTAATACGCAAACGAGTGGGAGCACCGACCCAACCGTGGCCCGTCGGGCCCGAGACCGAGCCCAGGAAGACCTCCAAGGCCTCAACCGGCGCCTCTTCGGAGCCCGGGTCGAAGTCGACGACGACGGCGAGGAGACCTGGACCCAGGAGCACCGCTGCGGGTCCTGCGGCGTCCCCCTCGGGGAACGAGTCGCCATCGGAAGAGGTACCAGCCGGGACGGCACTCAGCGGGGCCTGTTCCGCGGCGTCGAGACCTGCGGATCGGCCAACGTCTGCCTGCGGTGCGCCAGCAAGATCCGAGCGGCGAAGGCCGAACACTCCGGCCTCGTGCTCCGAGCGCATCGAGAAGCCGGGGGCCATGCCGTGTTGGTGACGCTAACGTTCTCCCACTCGATCGACGACCAGGCCGACGAGGTGATCGATGACGCTCTGAAGGCGTGGAGCGGCTTCAATTCCGGGCGGTTCAAGACCATTAAGAACCGGTGGGGGATCGTCGACTTCATCCGCGTCATCGAGACCACCCACTCGTGGGTCAACGGTCTCCACCCCCACCACCACGTCGCCCTGCTCACCGACCGCCCGATCGGCCAGGACCCCGATGACCCCCACGAGCTGCTCGACTTCCAGGCCGACCTCTACCAGGCGTGGTCGGCCGCTCTGGAGACGCTTGGACGGGAAGCGCACTACGAGATCGGGGTCGATGTCGAACCGGTTCGTGACGAGGAAGGCGTCGGCTCGTACATCTCCAAGATCGAACTCGAGCTGACCCGAGGCGACCTGAAACGAGGCCGGGGCGAGTCGCGGTCGATGTGGCAGGTCGGCCTCGACGCCGCCGACGGTTGCCAGCGCTCGGCTGCGGTGTGGGCCGACTATGTGCGGGCGATCAGGGCCCGCCGGTGGATCTCGACCAGCGAGGGCCTGTGGGAGCGGTTCGGCATCAACGACCGCACCGACGACGAGATCGCTGAAGACACCGGCGATGAGTTCGAAGAGGTCGCCCTGATTGACTCCGACGTGTATCGGGCCGCCCTCAAGGCCGACGGGCCGGTGCTGACAGAGGTCCGTCACCTGGTGGAGGCCAATGCGCCGGTCGTCGTGTTGGCCCTCGTCCTGTCCCGCCGGCTCAAGCGCCAAGTCGAGATCGACTTCCGGGCGGAAGATGACGGCGTGCCGACGCTGCGGTGGTCGGACAAGGTCGGGGCGATGGCGGGATCGAGATCGAGTACCGACAGCGGGGGAAAGGAGGTGCTGGAGTGAGCGGCGATCGAGACAGAAGACTTGTTGATGTTGAGGGAGCGGCGGACCACCTGGCGGTGACTCCAAGATTCATCCGGGCGCTTGTTGCCGAGCGGCGAATCCCGTACCTGAAGTTCGTCCGGTTCGACCTGGA
>JAOTYQ010000383.1 GCA_029861725.1 Acidimicrobiia bacterium
GGCCGGTTGATCGGGGTGGCCCAACTCGAACGTCGAGGTGCATGCTGTTCATCCTCCGTACGCTGACCCAACAGACTTGACAATGTCAGGTTTGACGAACCAGAGACTAGAGACCGTAACTTGACATCGTCAAGACAGTGAGACCGAAGTCACGTCCCGACCCGGGCTGGCCCGGCCGGAGCGACGAGGTCAGACTGACCCGATGCCAGGTCGATACGTGATCTATGGAGCCGGTGCGATCGGAGGGGTCATCGGCGGCGGGCTCGCCCTCGGCGGCCGCGACGTGGCCCTCATCGCCCGGGGCGACCACGTTCGTGCTCTGCGCACGCGGGGCCTCGAGCTGCGAACCGCCGACGGCACCCATGTGATCTCGGTCCCGGCTGTCGAGGATCCGGCCGATCTCGCGCTCACCGAGGACGACATCGTCGTCTTGGCGATGAAGACCCAGGACACCGAGGCCGCGCTCGATGCCCTCGCCTCGACGGCCCCGGCTGCGCTGTCGGTGGTGTGCGCCCAGAACGGCGTCGAGAACGAGCGCCTCGCGCTGCGCCGCTTCGCCAATGTGTACGGCATGTGTGTGATGTTGCCCGGTGTCCACCTCGAACCCGGGGTGGTGGAGGGGGCCGGCTCACCGGTGTTCGGTGTGCTCGACGTCGGCCGCTACCCGATGGGCAACGACACGACCGCCGAAGCGATCGCAGCAGATCTCGAAGGCTCCGGGTTCCGGTCGCGAGCCGACGAAGCGATCATGCGCTACAAGTACGCCAAGCTTCGGGTCAACACCGGCAATGCGCTCGACGCCGCATGCGGTCGGAGCGTGCGCGGTTCCGAGCTGGCGGCCCGAGCGGCCCGCGAAGCGCTCGACGCCTTCCGGGCCGCGGGGATCGACGTCGCCACGAAGGACGAGGAGGCAGCCCGCCGGGAGGGGTTCAAGACGTTGACGATCGACGGTCAGCAGCGAGCCGGGAGCTCCTCGTGGCAGAGCCTGGCCAAGGGCAGCGGCTCGATCGAAGCCGACTTCCTGAACGGCGAGATCGTGCTTCTCGGCCGATTGCACGGCGTGCCGACCCCGGTCAACGAGGCCCTGCGCCGCCTCGCCAACCGGATGGCCCGCCGAGGCGAAGCGCCCGGCTCGGTGACGATGGAGGAAGCTGAAGCCCTCGTTGCCTCCCTCGCGTAGCCACCCCAATCTGCGTGAGTTGAGCGCACCCGGTGCGGGCAACTCACGCAATATGGGCGGATCCGGCGTCTCGTGGGCCATGATGACCCCAGGGCACAAACAGGAGCCGGCCGCCAGGCCGGACAGGCGTTTGGTGGAGGATCGCAATGGCTGAACGAACCGGGCTGCTGGAGAACAAGGTCACGATCGTGACCGGCGCCGGTTCCGGCATCGGCGAGGCGAGCGCCAAGCGCTTCGCCGCCGACGGCGCCGCCGTGGTCGCCGTCGACATCCGGGAGGCCAAGGTTCAGGAGGTCGCGTCGGCGATCAACGACAGCGGCGGCCACGCCATCCCGCTCGGGGCCAACGTCGCCGAACCGGCCGATGTCGAGGCGATGATCGCCGAGACGGTCGGCCAGCTCGGCGGGCTCGACGTGCTGTTCTCGAACGCAGGGACGATAAGGCCGGGCACGGCGGAGGAGCTCAGCGTCGAGGACTGGGACCTGGTGATGGCGGTCAACGTCCGGTCGGTCTTCCTCGGCGCCAAGTACGCGGTCCCGGCGATGCGGGACCGCGGCGGGGGATCGATCATCAACACGGCGTCGATCTCGGGCCTCCACGGCGACGGTGGCGCCGTATGCTACGCCGCCAGCAAAGCGGCGGTCATCAACCTCACCCGCGCCCTGTCGACCGATCACGCCGGCGAGGGCATCCGGGTCAACGCGATCTGCCCTGGCACGATCCAGACCCCACCGGTGAAACGGATGATGGAGAACCCGGCTGCGCTCGAGGTCAACCTGGCGGCCCACAGCATCGGGCGCCTGGGGCTGCCCGAGGAGATCGCAGCGGCCGCAGCGTGGCTGGCGTCGGACGAGTCGTCGTTCGTGACCGGGGAGCACCTCGTGGTCGACGGTGGCCTGCGGGCGAGATCGCCACTCGGGCGACTGGCCGACCCTCGACCGCCCAGCAAGCGGTAGACGAAACAGCCCAAGAACTAGAGGAGACAGCGTCATGAAGTTCGGACTCCGATACTGCAACACCGGGCCCTACGTCGATCCGGCCAAGGCGATCGAGCTCGTCCAGGCTGGCGAGGCGGCCGGGTTCGAGTCGGCATGGACGATCGAGCACACCGTCGTTCCCGCCAACTACTCCTCGCCCTATCCCTACAGCGACGACGGCAAGATGGCCGGCGGGGTCGACGACCTGCCGTTGCCCGACCCGCTGGTCTGGATGTCGTTCGTGGCCGGGGTCACGTCGACGATCCGGCTCGGCACCGCGATCCTGATCCTGCCCCAGCACAACCCCGTGATCACGGCCAAGCAGGTGGCCACCCTGGATCATCTGTCGGGAGGGCGGATCGAGCTGGGCATCGGCGTCGGGTGGATGCGGGAGGAGTTCGACGCCATCGGGGCGCCGTTCGACGACCGGGGCGCCAGGACCGACGAGTACGTCGCCGTCATGCGTGAGCTGTGGACCGCCGACAAGCCGACGTTCCACGGCGCCTTCGTCGACTTCGACGACACCTACTGCCGGCCCCAACCGGCGCAGGGAACCGTGCCGATCATCATCGGCGGCGACTCCAAGGTGGCGGCCCGCCGGGCCGGGCGGCTCGGCGACGGCTACTTCCCGGCCCGGGGCGCCCCCAAGGAGCTGTTCGATCTCGCCCGCAGCACCGCCGAGGAGCACGGCCGCGACCCCGACCGGCTGGAGTTCACCGCCGCGGTGCCCGACGATCTCGACGACATCCCGGCCCTGGCCTCACTCGGCATCACCCGGCTCGCCGTGCCGGTCTCGCCGGTCGCCGGTCTCACCACCGTCATCCAGAGCCCGGACGACGCCACGGCCTGGGCCGACACGATCGAGCGCTACGCCGACGTCTGATCCGCATCAGAGGCGACCGTAGGTTCACCTACCGTCGGCCCGCGTTGGCCCGCGGTCGGAGCGTTACCGTGAGCCCCGGATGCCCTGCCGGCGGCCAGCCGAGCGGGGACCGAGAACCCGACGAGGAACCTGCGGGAACCAGACGAACCGGGACGAGAGGCAGACGACGGGGTGAGTGCGATGGTCGAGACGACAGCACGGCGGTCACCGAAGCAGGCCGCCTTCTGGTACGGGGGCAAGGCACTCCACGCCATCTACCGCTCGAAGGTGCCAGCGCTGTCGCCCTGGGCTCGCTCGAAGCTGTCCGGTCGCTCCTACGCCCGCGACCTGGTGCCGGTACCCGAGCTGACCGACACGTTCGGCGCGGCCCTGGACTGGTTGGTTGCTGCTCGCAGCGGACGGGTCGAGGGCGCCTACCTCGAGTTCGGAGTGTGCACCGGGTCGTCGATGATCGCCCTCCACGACGCGCTGGCCGGTCGCGACGACGTTGCCCTCGACTTCATCGGCTTCGACTCGTTCGAGGGTCTCCCCGACGACGCCCCCGAGCAAGATGACGGCGTGTGGAAAGCCGGGTCGTTCATGTCGGATCGCGACCGCACCGAGCGGCGCTTGCAGGGCCACGGCATCGACGCGTCGCTGGTGGTCGGCTGGTTCTCCGACACCCTGAACGACGACACGAGATCGGCGCTCGGTCTGGGACCGGCCCCGCTCATCATGGTCGACTGCGACATCTACTCGGCGGCGGCCGAGGCCCTCGCGTTCTGCGTGCCTCACATCACCGGGCCGACCGTGATCGTCTTCGACGACTGGCACTCGTGCGGATTGGCAGAGAAGGGGCTCGGCGAGGCCAAGGCGTGGCGTGAGCTCACCGAGCAGCATCCGTCGATCGTCGAAGTCGAGGAGTTTCCGCCCTACAACCCCAACAGCAGGATCATCGGCGTCGCCACCCGCTGATCACCGGCAAACGGTCCCGTGGCCGTCGCCGTGAGCTGGCCGGATGCGAGGGCCCTCCGCTGTACTGGGGCGATGACCGACAGCCAGCCCGACCAGCTCGTCCTTCGACACGACCGCGACGGTGTCGCCACGCTGACCTTGAACCGGCCGGAGAAGCTCAACGCACTGACCCCGGCGATGTTCGCCGAGCTACGAGCCCACGTCGACGACCTCGCCGGTGACGAAGCGATCGGGTGCGTGGTCCTGACCGGGGCCGGCCGCTCCTTCTGCGCCGGCAACGATCTCGGCGGCATCGCTGAGGGGGTGCGAGCGCCGTCTCCCCACTTCCAAGCGGAGACGATCGACGCCCTGGAGCAGCTCCCCCAGCCGACGATCGCCAAGATCCGTGGTCACTGCTTCACCGGAGGGCTGGAGCTTGCCCTCGGCTGCGACCTCCTCGTCGCCACCGAGTCGGCCCAGCTCGGTGACACCCATGGCCAGTGGGGCCTCGTCGCCTCGTGGGGCATGACCGTCCGCCTACCCGAACGAGTTGGCCGGGCCCGGGCCAAGGAGCTCATGTACACCGCTCGGCGCATCACCGGCGCCAATGCGGCGGCGATCGGCTTGGTGAACGCCGCAGCAGCCGACGATGACCTCGACGCCGCCGTCGACTCGCTCTGCGCCGAGATCGTCGCCAACTCGTGGGACACGAGCCGGTTCGACAAAGCCATCCTGGCCGACACGAGGGACATGGACCGGCCCGAGGCGCTGGCCTACGAGCGATCGACGCCCTACGGCCGGCCCCGCGACATGGCCGAACGGTTGCAGCGGCCCCGGTCGTAGCCGCCGCGGAAGCGCCGGCGCCAGAGCGGTAGCTCGCCGCCTACCCGTCGTCGAACGGCGTGACCAGGTCGACGAGGAGCCGGCCGATCGGACCGTCGTTCAGCTCGTCGGCCAGCACGACGACGATGAGGTCGTGCTCGGGCACCATCACCACTCGTTGGCCGGCGAACCCGGCGGCGGAGAACGTGTCGCCCACGAGCCAGAATCCGGAGCCGTAGCCCTCCGATGTCGACGACGGCGATCGGGCGTAGTCGACCCACCCTTCCGGCAGGATCCGGCGGCCGTCCCAGACCCCGTCGCGCTGGTAGAGGAGCCCGAACCGGGCGAAGTCCCGGGCGGTCATGTTCGCTCCGTAGCCGGCGATGAAGTACCCGGACCCGTCGAGCTCCAGCTCGACCGAGTCGATGCCGAGCGGGGCGAAGAGCTCCGCGTCCGCCCATGACCGGAACTCGTCGCCGGTGCCGACGCGCTCGCCGATCAGGCGACCGTTGATCGCGGTCGATCCGGTGCTGTAGTTGAACGCCGTGTCTGGCTCGCCGGCAAGCTCCCGCTCGGCCTGCCTCGTGGCCGCCTCGATCTGAGCGGCCGCAGTGACGAGGGCGAAGGCATCGAAGGGCTCGTTCCACGCGAGCCCCGACGACATGCGGGCCAGCATGTCGGGGGTGATCTGGGCCCGGGGGTCTCCGGGGCTCGACCACTCGGGCACCGAGGCCGGAGCGGTGACGTCGAGCTGGCCATCGCGGGTGAGAATGCCGAGCATGGCGTGGGTCACGCTCTTGGCGACCGACCAGGACACATGCGGCTCGTCGCCGGAGTAGCCCCGGCCGTACCGCTCGAGCACGAGCTGGCCGCCCGCCACGATCAGCACGGCCTGGATCCGGCCATAGGACTCGGACCCGTCGAAGGCGGCGTCGACCACCGCGGTGACCGCTGCGACGCCGGCGGGGTCGAGGCGCTCGCCGAGCTCGGCCTCGGGCCAGGCGTCGGTGGGGAAGGCAACGCCGTCGGGCTGAGCCGGCAGCGGCACCAGGCCGCCGGCCGCCGGTGGGATCGGGCCGGAGCCCGTCGTCTGCGCCGCGTAGGATTCGGTGCCGGAGGTCGCCGCGCCGCTGTTGGTCTCAGCGCCCCCGGCGGTCGCTGCAGTGCCGTTGGTGTCGGGGCCGTTGGTGTCGGGGCCGTTGGTGTCGGGGCCG
>JAOTYQ010000384.1 GCA_029861725.1 Acidimicrobiia bacterium
CCGCCAGCTCAGGGAGACCCGGGCTGCCCTGTCTCGCCTCGAAGACGGGGACGACGAGGAGCCAGCCGACGAGCCGGGCGGCGGTGAGCGGGCTGCACTCCATGCCCCCGATCACAGCGTCGAGCCCCAGCGAGGTCGCCTGCGGGCGATCTTCCTCGTGACGCTCGCCGCTCTGGCGGTCGCTCTCGGAGCGGGAGCCGTCGGCTACGCGGTTGCGCAGGGAGGGAACGAGACGACGGCCGAAGTCGGTTCGGAGGCGATCGACGACACCGATCCCAGCGGGTCGGCTCCAACGGACGGGCAGGATCCGGGATCCGGCGCAGACGACGACCGGGGGGAGCGATGACCGGCTAGCGACAGACGACGACCGAGACCAAGACGACGACGATGACCAAGCCGAAGACGACGAAGAGGACGAAGAGGACGAAGAGGACGCGGCGGGCGGCATCGACGGGTCCGATGCCGGCGATGACAGCGACCCGATCGTCGTCGACGACCCGCTGGTCGTCATCGAGCTCCAGGACTACGAGCTCGAAGGCACGCTGCCGACCCAAGACCTCCATGACAGGATCGTCGACACTGCCATAGAGCTATACGGGCCCGAGAACGTGATCGTCGAAACCGAGACCGACGACGAGACCTATGCCCTGTTCGATGCCGCCCGTTTCGACGACGTCCTCCGGGTCTTCCACTCCTCGGGTGGTGACTTCGAGGTGAAGCTGCTCGAGGGCGGCTTCTTCGGGGTCCTCGAGCGAGGCATCGAGTTCGAGCTCGCACGGGCCGACCTGACCGGCAACTCGGCAATCGTGCTCGCAGGGTTCCGCGACTTGATCCAGCGGACGACCGTCGACGTCACCATCGAGGGCCACACCGACAGCACCGGGTCGGAGGAGTCGAATCAGCTGCTCAGCGAGGCGAGAGCGTCTGCCGTGGCCTCGTACTTCGAGCAAAACGGCGTCGACCCCGCCCGACTTGTCGTCATCGGCCACGGAGAGTCCCAACCCGTCGCCGCCAACAACACGCCGCCGGGTCGAGCCAAGAACCGCCGCGTCACGATCACCATGGGCTTCGACGACGACTGAGCGCCGTTCGCCGCCGGACGCGGATCACCACTAGGCAAGTGGAGGACGGACTGCTAGGGTGACCCGCCGTTGGGCACACCACCTTGATCTGGGCGAATCCGGGCGACTCTGCCGGTGGAGGGCAGAGCCACAACGCTTACTAGCGGGGGTTCGAGACAACATGTGCTCAGAGCGAAGGGGCGCCTCGCCGTCGTCATTGACGCGCCCGGGCACCGACGGCGGACCCATGGGCCGTCCGGTCCGAATCCCGAAGACCTCCCTCAGGAGGCTGGCCTCGGCGTGGACGGTCCACCGCCGAGGAGGAGCCCACGACGGCAGAGACGCCCCGTCGGGGCTCACGACTCCCCGGCCCGGGTCGGCAGGAGCAACGTCGACCCGGGCTGGGGACGGCAGACGGGCGCAACCACCGTCGTGGCGGGGCGCCCGGCACACAACGGAAGCGGGGCAGGCGATGACAGACGAGGGATCGACCAGACCGAACCAGTACCGGCGAATGCTCGAGGAGCTCGGCGACGCGTGGAGCCACGTAGGCGACGAGATTCTCGGCGACCTCGACGACAGCGACCTGATCGAGCTCATCGACCGCCTGGCCGTCATCGTGTTCGACGCCGTCGACGAGCTCCACCGGCGACACGATGACGGCTACGTCCCCGCCCCCCGACCGATCCCCTTCCAACGAAGATGGCCGCCCGAGGCGAGCGGGTCGGACGAACCGAACAACCACGAGAACGACGCATGAGCCGCACAGTGAACCGACCCGAACCCGAACGAGCTGCGGCTGACCACCGTCGGCGGCCGACGATATCCCGCCGTCTCGACGACCGGGTCACCACGGTCGTGTACGCTGAGGCCGTGACCAACGACGTTCGCGGCGGGTGAGCGTGTCTGGTTCCGATCGCCGCCTGCTCGAGGCCGCCGGTCGCTTCGACCGGGCCCTCCGCTTCGCCATCCGCGCCCGGCCGAACATCCTTGCCTTCGCCGAGTCGACCGGGCTCAACGAGCTCGGGCTCGAACCGGGCGACGTCGACACGCTCGACCAGGTGGCGGCCACCGGCGAAAGCACGATGTCGGCGATCGCCGCCGGCCTGCGCGTCGAGCGCTCGAGCGCAACCCGTGCCGTGAGCCGGCTGGTCGACAAGGGACTGGTCGTCAAGCGGCGAGACCCGAACGACGCCAGGGTCACACTCGTCTCGTTCACCGCACCGGGCGTCGCGGTACAAGCCGAGGCCCGAGCTCGGCGGACGGCGATGGCGGCGCGTCTCCTCGCGCGGTTCGACGAGGCCGACCAAGCCACCATCGGCCGACTGCTGCCAGAGCTGGCGGACGCGATCATCGATGAGCTGGGGGCGACGAACAGCGGCCGTGGGGGCAGAGAAGGGCGGTCTGGTCGGCTACCAGAACGATGACTGCCGTCCTCCCGCCCAGTGCCCCGGGCTCGGTCCCCGGGCGTCGTTGGCCTCGTACCTGGCCGCCCCCTGCCACCTCCCCCGCCGACGGAGCTGCGCCCGCCTGTGACGTGGAATCGGCCCAGCACGCTGCTGCGCTCGGCGAGGCGTGGCGAACCATGCGGCGGGCTCGCACCAGCATTGTCGCCCACGTCGCCGCCAGCACAGACGACATCCACCTGGAAGTCGGTGACGTCGAGACCCTCGACCAGATCGCGGTGAGAGGCGGGTTGGTTCAGATGTCCGAGCTAGCTGCCGAGCTGCAGGTCGCCCCCTCGACGACGACCAAGGCTGTCGGCCGCCTCGTCGACAAAGGCCTGGCCGTGCGTCACCGAGACCGGCACGACCGCAGGGTCTGGCGCGTGTCGCTGACCGAAGCCGGGGTCCGGGCACACACGATCGCCCGCGACCGGCGCCTTGCCTTCGCCTGCCGAGTGCTCGCGCGGTTCGAGCCCGCCGACCAGGAAGCCATCGGGCGCCTGATGCCGGGGCTGGCCGAGGCCCTCGGCAGCGAGCTGCGCATCCCGATCGGCCGCTGGGCGGACACGGAGTCGGACACCAGCGTCGCCCGTCGCTGAGCCCTCGTTGGAACATCCTGGATGCGGCGGTGGCCGGTGCGAGCGGACGGCGCCCGAGCTAGCGGTACGCCAGCGCCGTCGTGCCGATCAGCTCGACCGAGTCGCCGGGCGAAAGGGCAACGCTGGTGAGGTGGTCGAACAGCTCGGCATGGGCTTCGATCGCGTGGCGACGGTCGAGGTAGTTGAAACCGGTCAGGTCCTCGGTGCAGGCCATGAACGGCTCGGTCGCGCCGGACGAGGTGAAGAGGCGAAACGATCCAAAGGCCGCCGAGTGCAGCACGCTGCTGTCGCGGGAGACGATCTGGAGTCGGATGGTGGGCCGGCTGGCCATCGCCGTCAGGTGGCCGAGCTGGTCAGCCATCACCGAGCGACTACCCGTGATGCGGTGGAGGACCGACTCGTCGACCACGCAGATCAGCTCGAGCGGTTCCGGCCGGCGATCGAGCACCGCCTGGCGGGCCATCCGGACCCGCACCCGATCGGCGATCGCCTGCCCGTCGACGGGCAGATGGGTGGCCGCCATGACAGCCATGGCGTAGGCCTCGGTCTGGAGCAGGCCCGGCACCGCTATCGGCTCGAAGGTCCGGAGGATGGCTGCGCCCTGCTCCAGGGAGGTGTAGTGGTCCATCCAAGGCGGCAGGGCGTGCCCGTTCAAGCCAGAAGGGGTCTCACCGCTCTCGATGAGCGCCTCCAACTGTGGCAGCGTCAGCTCCAGCGACTCGGCGAGCGGACGTCGGTATCGAGCCAGCGGCGTACTCGTGCCTTGCTCCCACCGGGCGACCGACTGGGCGCGCACATCCAGGAGTCGAGCAAGTGACTCCTGGCTGTGCCCTAGCGCTCTCCGCCGTGCTGCGAGCTCAGGTCTCGACGACACGCACCTCAACTTAGTTGCAGACGCCAAGCAAAGACAGTCGGCGAGCCCGAGCGGTAGTTGTACAGGCAAAGTGTAGGAAAAGGGCAGCTCGGTGGCTGGTGTTCCAGGGCTCGATGGCCGATCCTGATCTCATGGGGGACGACGAGGTCTTCATCGATGCCGGTACTCGCATCGAGGTCGGCGTACCCCCCGATGACGACATGGTCCAGGTCTCTCTGGGAGCCGGACCGGGCGACGTCACTTTTCTCGGCGAGCTCGCCGACGTACATCGATTGTTCATCGAGATCGATAACCGAATCTCCCGTCTCGTGACCCGCAACCCAAGCGGGTAGCGGCTACCGAGCGGGTTCCGGGGCAGCCCTAGCGGTCTTGGCTGCCTCCAGCCGGGCGCTGGAGGGGAATCTCTCGCGATCTACTGCGGATTTCGGCGGAGTGATCCCCCTTCAGCGCCCCCCTCCATGCCGCCAGGTCGTGCGTTCGGATTCGGGCGCCGACCACGATGTAGGCCACGGCTCAGCTTCGACCATGGTCGAACGGGACGCGAGCAGCGGTCCGGTGATACGTCCCGGCACCGGGGAGCGAGCCCCACGATCGCGGGCGGCCATCACCTCCGCTGTCGCCTAGAGTCGGGGGTGCACGAGAGGGACGTCGATGGCAGGGCACACACGAGACATCGCACGCTTCGCCGGTGCGGTGCTGATCGGCCGTGGCGGCTTCGGATCGGTGTATCGCGCCACCGACGTCGAGCACGGACGGGACGTTGCGATCAAGGTCTTACAGGGTGCGCTCGGCGACACGGAGCGGCGGCGGTTCGATCGGGAACGGCAGACGATGGGCCGTCTCGGTGCCCACCCCAACATCATTCCGGTGCACGAGTCGGGCTACACGGACCAGGGCGAGGCCTACCTCGTGATGGAGCTCGCGGCCCACGGCTCGCTGCGGGACCGGCTCGACCGCGACGGCACGATCCCGTGGCAGGAAGCGGTATCGATCATCACGGCGATCGCCGGCGCCACCCAAGCCGCCCACGAGCAAGGCGTGCTGCACCGCGACATCAAGCCCGACAACATCCTGATCGATGCGTACCACAACCCCCGGCTCGGCGACTTCGGCATCGCGGCGGTAGCCAGCAACGCCACCGCCACGACAAGCACGACGGCCACCCTCGCCCACGCCGCTCCCGAGATTCTCCAGGGTGCCCCGAGCACCGCAGCCGCCGACATCTACGCCATCGGCTCAACGCTCTACAACCTGATGACCGGCTGGCCCCCGTTCCAACGCCCGGGCGACGAGAACGTGACGGCGCTGATCACTCGGGCTCTGACCGAGCCACCGCCCGACCTCCGAGTGCACGGCGTTCCCGATTCGGTCGCCCGGGTGGTCGAGCGGGCGCTGGCCAAGGACATCGGCGCTCGGCAGGCCAGCGCCGCCCAGCTCGCCCAAGAGCTGGTCGAGGCAGCTGCCAATCCGAGCGCCCCACCCCTAGGGGCTTCCCCCATGCCCATCGTCTCGAACAGCGAGACGATCATCTCGAGCCCACCAATGCACGCTGGCCACCAGGGCGCCGCCGACACTCCGCAACGATCGATCCCCGCAGCGGGAGCAGGAACCGGTGCCGCCGCTGCAGCCGCCGCCCGGCATGGCGTGGCCGACGGGGTGACGATCATCTCTCCGCCCCAGCCGTCGCCGCAGTTCTCACCACCGGCGGCCCACCACGCCGGCGCCAGCGCTCCCCACGGCCACGCCGGCGCCAGCGCTCCCCACGGCTACGCCGCCACAGCGCGCCCGGGATCGGGCCGGCTGTGGTGGATCGTCGCGGCGGTGGCGTTCATCGCCCTCGCGGGAGCAGCGGGAGCGTTCGCCGCGACGAGGAGCGGCTCGGGGAACGCGACCGGCGGCGGCGCCATCGCTGGCGGAGGGACCACCGAGCCCACGATCGACACGACCACCTCCAGCGATCCTGCGCCGCAAGCCACGACCTCCACGTCCAGCACCGTGGCGTCCACCACGACGACCGCTCCGACC
>JAOTYQ010000385.1 GCA_029861725.1 Acidimicrobiia bacterium
GACGCCGACGAGCGAGTGGCCGAGGTGGCCGGCACCGGTTTCGTCGTGACGCCGGTCGTCGAGATCGACCTGAGCGATACCGATATCGCCGGCACCGGGCCGGTCGTGGCCAAGGTGGAGACCGCCAACGTGAGCGGATCGCACAAGGCCCGCCACCTCTTCGGCTTGCTCCTCGATCTCCTCATCGAGGAGCGAGCCGGCGACGCTGCGGGCGGTGGTCAAGGCAGCGCGGGAGCCTCCCCTCCGCTGGCCATCGCCTCGTGCGGGAACGCAGCACTCGGTGCGGCGGTCGTCGCTCGATCGGCCCGACGCCGGCTGTTGGTCTACGTTCCGACCGATGCCGACCCGGCCGTGCTCGCGGCCCTCGACGAGCTGGGGGCGGAGGTGCAGGTCTGCCGGCGCGAGGCCGGCACCGACGGGGATCCGTGTGTACACGCGCTGCACGCTGCGCTGGCCGACGGCGCCCGGGCGTTCACCGTGCAGGGCCCGGTTTGCCCCAACGTGATCGACGGCGGGCGCACCCTCGGGCTGGAGCTCGCCGAGCAGCTCGACGAGCTCGGGATCGCGGCGGAGAGCATCTTCATTCAGATCGGTGGCGGAGCGCTCGCCACCGCCGTCATGGACGGATTGGCCCGGCGCCGACCCGGGCGGGCGCTCCCGCGCCTGCATCCCGTCCAAGCCCGGCGCGCCCACCCCTACGTCACCTGCTGGCGACGGGTCGCCCCAGCCCTGCGCCACGAGCTCGGCCTGGCCGATGGCGACGACGACCGGTCTCTGGCGGAGGCGATGGCGGCGGCTCTGGACCGGATCGACGTCGCCGAACGCCTCGCCGCCCACGGCGACGCCATGGTGCCGTGGCCGGCAACGCCCAGCAGCGTCGCCTCCGGGATCCTCGACGACGTCACCTACGACTGGCGGACGGTGATGGCCCACCAGATCGAGACCGGCGGCTGGCCGATCCTGGTGGACGAGGAGACCTTCGTCGAGGCCGCTGCGCTGGCGGCGGCCCAGGTCGAGCCGCCGCCGGACGAGACCGGGGCCGCCGGCCTCGCCGGCCTCCTCGAGCTCCGCCGATCCTCACCCGACGCCGGCGACGGGGGCCCCGCCGTCGTCCTGCTCACCGGCGTCGCCCGCTAGCCGCCCGCCGCCTGCTCACCGGCATCGCCCGCCTGCCGCCTGCCGCCTGCCGCCTGCCGCCGAAACTTGTGGGATGAGCCACCTGTCGGGGGGATGGGCCAACATATTTCGGGAAGGGGCGGGACCGGGAGGGGGCGGTGCGGTCGATCAGGCGGCCAGGGGGCGACCGAAGGGCTTGCGCTCCTGCCAGGTCTCGATGAACGCCTCGGCCAGGTAGCAGGCGCCGAGGAGGACGCCATCGGGATGGCTCGACGCCTCTTCGAGGATCTCGACGACCTTGGTGACCAACGACGCGGTGACCGCGGACCCGTCACCGTCGAGGAAGCCGCCGACCAGGTAGCCGGCGATCGAGACGAAGTCCGGCACGACGGTCACCATGCCCCCTTGCCGGAGCTGGGCGAAGGCCTTCGTCGTGGCCGGGATCGGACCCCAAGGGACGATCGCCTTGGCCGTGATGTAGTCGGTGCCCTGATGGGTGAGCGTGCCGGGCTTGGATCCGGCGAGGATCGCGTCGACCTCGGCCCCCCAGACGAGCCACGGCTTGTCCTCGACGCCCCAGACATCGACGACGGTTGCGCCTGCGTTGGTGAGGGCCGTCTTCAGCTCGGGTGGGGCTTGGTTCGTACCCTCGATGGCCACCGTCCGACCGGCCAGATCGCCTCCGACCGCCCAGGCGGTCGCCGCGACGACGCTGGCCGCCAGGAGATCGCTCGAGCCGGACTGCGGTCCGACCTTCGACACCTCCCGCAACGGCGCCAGCTGATCGGCACGCATTCCCTTGCCCGCTTCGAAGTGCAGGCGACCGGCTTCGACCGCCGGGCCCAGCTCGGTGGTGAAGGCTTCGATCGCCGGGCCGATGGCCTCCCCCTCGGCGTTGATCCCGGCCGACGCCCCGCTGCGCTGCATGCCGAATGCGGCGAACGTGTACGTCGCCGACCGGGCGAGATCGCTGGCGCTGCTCTGGAGGATCTTCCGCGCCCTCCTGACCACCCCAGACGCTGCGGCGTCGGGGAGGTCGACGACGACGAAAGCATCGGTCGAGCTGAGCTTCTGGACGGCCACCTCTGCGAGCCTAGTTTCGCCGGACGATCAGGCGAAGCCGACGAACGCCGAGGCGAACACGAGGCTGACGATCGTCATCACCTTGATGAGGATGTTCATCGACGGCCCCGAGGTGTCCTTGAACGGGTCGCCGACGGTATCGCCGACGACGGCCGCCTTGTGGGGCTCCGAGCCCTTGCCGCCGTGGTTGCCGGCCTCGATGTACTTCTTGGCGTTGTCCCACGCTCCGCCGGCGTTGGCCATGAAGATGGCGAGGGCGAAGCCCGTCACGAGGGCCCCGGCGAGGAAGCCGCCGAGGGCGTTGATGTTCACGAACCCGATGACCAGCGGGACCACGACCGCCAGTGCGCCGGGGATCAGCATCTCCCGCAGCGACGCCTGGGTAGAGATGGCGACGCATCGCGCCGAGTCCGGGTGGACGCCGGGCTGGCCCTCCCGGAGGCCCGGGATCTCTCGGAACTGGCGGCGGACTTCTTCGATCATCTTCTGGGCGGCCCGACCGACGGCGTCGATCGTCAGCGCGGCGAAGAGGAACGGGAGCATCGCTCCCAGGAACAAGCCGACGAACACCTCGACCTCGCCGACGTCGAGCGAGAGGGCGATGTCCTTGCCTTCGGCCACCGCGGCGGTACTGATCGCCACCTCGAAGCTCTTGAACAGCGCCAGCGCGGTCAGCGCAGCCGAACCGACGGCAAACCCCTTGGCGATGGCGGCGGTCGTGTTGCCGAGCGAGTCGAGGGCGTCGGTGACCTCCCGGACGGACGGGTCGAGCTCGGCCATCTCGGCGATGCCGCCGGCGTTGTCGGCGATCGGGCCGTAGGCGTCGACCGACACGACGACCCCGATCGTGGCGAGCATGCCGATGGCGGCAACGGCGATGCCGTAGATGCCGCCGAACTGGTTGCCGTCGATCCCGTTGAGGAATGCGGCGTCGGCGGGGAAGGTCATCTGGCCACCCATGTAGGCGAGGAGCACCCCGACAACGATGAGGATGACGGAGGCGGCGACCGACATCATGCCCGACGAGATGCCAGACAGGATCGTGGTGGCAGGGCCGGTCTCGGCCTGATTGGCGATCCTCCTCACCGGCGCGTAGTGGTCGCTGGTCCAGATCTCGGCCACCTTGCCGATGGCCCAGCCGACGACCAGGCCGCCGATCACGGAGATGGCTAGCCCGACCGGGTTGTCGTACTGGTCGCCGCCGAACAGCCAGAAGCTGACGGCCAACGTGCCGAGCACCGTGATCCCCATGGCCACGTTGGTTCCCATGTGCAGAGCGGCCGACAGCTTGCGGATGTCCGTCGAGGCGCCGCCCCTGACCGTGAACGAGCCGATGATCGAGGCGATCATGCCGATGAAGGCGACCGCCATCGGGAAGACGAGCAGCGAGATGACGAAGTCGTCGTCGGCCTGGGTGGCGAGGAGGCCGAGCGTGAACGCGGTCAGCGAGATCGGGGCGATGATCGAGCCGGCGTAGCTCTCGAACAGGTCTGCGCCCATGCCGGCAACATCACCGACGTTGTCGCCGACGTTGTCGGCGATAGTGGCCGGGTTGCGCGGATCGTCCTCGGGAATGCCGGCTTCGACCTTGCCGACCAGGTCGGCGCCGACGTCGGCCGCCTTGGTGTAGATCCCGCCCCCGACGCGGGAGAACAGCGCGATCGACGAGGCGCCGAGACCGAAGGCGGTGACGACCTCGAACGCATCGTCGATCTCGAGCACGATGACGAACAAGATGTACACGATCATCAGACCGGCGAGGGCCAGCCCGGCGACCGAGAACCCCATCACGGCGCCACCCCGGAACGCCAGCGGGAGGGCGAGGCCGGGCCCGTCCTTGGCCGCCTCGGTCGTGCGGGCATTGGCCATGGTGGCTACGTTCATCCCGACGTAGCCGGCGGTCGCCGACAGCACTGCACCGATGACGTAGCTGACCGACCCCCACGGGCTGATGAACGCACCGATGAGGATGGCCATCACCACGACGAAGCCGGCCACCCAGGTGTACTCCTGCTTGAGGAACGCCCGCGCCCCGGCCTGGATCTCATTCATGAGATACACCATGCGGTCGTTGCCGGGGCTGGCCGCTTTGACGTCGTTGAAGAAGAAGGCGGCAAGCCCGAGGGCCGCGATGGCTGACAACAAGGCGAGATACGGGACTGCGCCCACTCTATTTCTCCTCTACAGAGACGGTAGGGATGACTGAGACCCGGTCCGCAGATGAGTGGGAGCAGGTTCACATCGCGCCGGCACTTCGGCCGGGCGACTGCCCGACGCTAGTTGGAGGCACCGCCAACAGCAACAACCACACCCCGGGCCGGTCTCCAGGCGGGCGAACCTACCCAGGACCGCCGACCGGGCGGGGACCGAGACGGGACTGCAGCCGGTCAGCTCCGGCGCCAGACGGCGGCCAGGAGATCGTGGAGATGGTCGAGGTCGGCCAGCCCGGCCGTCTCCCGGGCGCTGTGCATCGCCAACTGCGGGGCACCGAGATCGACGGTGGGGATGCCGAGCCGGGCCGCCGTGATCGGCCCGATCGTCGAACCGCAGGGCAGATCGTTGCGGTGGATGTAGTACTGCAGCGGGACGCTGGCAGCGGCGGCGGCGGCCACGATCTCGGCCTCGCTCCCCGCGTCTGTCGCGTACCGCTGGTTGGCGTTCCGCTTGATGACGACGCCCTTGTTCAGGGCGATGTGGTGGGACGGCTCGTGCCGGTCGACGTAGTTGGGGTGGGTGGCGTGGGCCCCATCGGCCGACACGACGAGCGACGCTGCAAGCGACGCCAGGTAGCTGGTCCGGTCGCCACCGCCGGCGGCGGCGATGCGCTCCAGCGTCGCCCCAAGCAACGGTCCGGCGGCTCCGGTCGCTGTTTGCGAGCCGATCTCCTCGTGGTCGTAGAGAACGAGGACCGGGGTGCGGGGGGTATCGGTGCCAGCAGCCTCGATCAGGGCCCGCACGCCGCAGGACGCCGACACGAGGTTGTCGATCCGCCCCGATGCGAACAGGTCGCCATCGCGGCCGACGACGGCCGGCGACTGGGTGTCGAAGGCCATCAGATCCCAGGCCAGGATCTGGGACGGGGCGACGCCGAGGCCGGCCGCCACGTGGGCCCGGACCCGACCGGGATCGGCCTGACCCTTCTGGCGCTCATCGTCGCCGTCGCCCCTGTCGTCGCGGTCGAGCGCCCACAGCGGTGTCAGGTGGCGCTGGGGGTCGAGCTTCAGACCGCGCTCGGAGATCTCCCGATCGAGGTGGATGGCCAGCTGCGGAACCCGCAGGATCGGCTCGGCATCGCAGTACAGCCGGGCCTCGAGGGTCCCGCTCGAGACCTCGACGCTGACCCGGCCGGCGAGGCCCAGGTCGCGATCGAGCCACGAGTTCAGGAGGACCCCGCCGTACACCTCCATGCCGACCTGTTCGAAACCGGCCGAGGTCACGTCGGGCTTGGTCCTGACCCGCAGGTTGGGGGAGTCGGTGTGGGCTCCGACGATGCAAAACCCTGGGGCCGATGACTGCCACCAGGCGATCAGCGAGCCGCCCCGGACGAGGAACCGACCGCCAGGATCCGGGGGCAGCGGCTGCGACTCATCGACCGCTGCGAACCCGGCCTCGGCCAACAATGCCGCGGCCCGCTCGACGGCGTGGTATGGGGTTGGGGACCGGTCCAGGTCGGCGAGGACGCCGGCGGCAACGGTGGAGAGCTGGGTCGACATGAGACACATCTTCTACCAGCGCCGGGCCCGAGACGCCGACCGGACGATCCCAACTGCCGAAATTGCTTCACCG
>JAOTYQ010000386.1 GCA_029861725.1 Acidimicrobiia bacterium
TGTTCGCCCTGATCATCCCGCTCGTGGTCATCGGCGCCCTGCTATCGGTGACCGAGGAGCAGCTCTGCACGACCTCAACGACGGGGCTCGACTCGACCTGTTCGGTGCCGACCGGTGCCACCGTGGCGCTCTGGCTCCTCCTGGTCTTCATCGGCTTCGTCGGCTACCTCGCCATCATCTTCCTCATCTACATCCGTCCGGTGGCCAAGACCGGCCAGTCGATCGGCCGTCGCTTGGTGGGCATTCGCGTCGTCGACCAGGACACCGGCCACCTGATCTCGATGGGACGGGCCTTCGGACGGTACATCTTCGCCAGTTTCATCTCCGGGTTCTTCTACATCGGCTATCTCTGGATGTTGTGGGACGACAACGCCCAGACGCTTCACGACAAGGTGGTCCGATCGGTCGTCGTGCCGGCCGGTCCCGGGCGAGCCTGACCCCGTCGGTGGCTCGGGGCGGTGGGGTTCGCCAGTGATCGGGGGATGCGTGATGGGGCAGCGGGAGCCATGAACGGGAGTGGAGCCGACGTCATCGTGGTCGGCGGGGGCCACAACGGCCTGATCTGCGCCGCCTACCTGGCCCGGGCCGGTATCGAGACGATGCTGCTCGAGTCCCGGCAGGACGTCGGCGGTTGCGCATCGACCGTCGCCGACCTCGGGGCCCGCTTCAACATCTGCCACTGCGACCACACGATGATCCGAGCGTTACCGGTGGTGCACGACCTCGACCTCGCTTCCCACGGGCTCGTCTACCTCGAACCCGACGCCGGCAACGTGCACCTGTTCCACGACCGCAGCGACCCGTGGGTGTTGTTCCACGACACCGAGCGGACGCTGGAGTCGTTGGCTGCGTCCTACCCGAACCAGGTCGAGGGGTACCGTCGGTATCTCGCCGACGCCGTGCCGGTGGCCCGGCTCGTGATCGAGATGGCGCGAACCCACCCGACCGCTCCTCGCATGCTCGCCACCGTCGCCCGGCGCAGCGGCCGCAGGGCGGAGGCCGCCCGCCGCCTCGTTGCCTGGAGTCGCCGCAGCGTCCGCGACGTCCACGCCGACTACTTCACCGACTGGCGGCTCGCGCTCCCGTCGATCAGCACCGGCCCGACCGTGTGGGGTGTCCCGCCCGACGCGCCGGGAACGGGTCTGGCGGCGCTGAGCTACGCCACTCGCCACCTGATCAGGACCGGCCGTCCCCAGGGTGGTAGCGGCGCGCTGACCGACGCCGTACGAGCATCGTTCGAGTCAGCCGGTGGCATCGTCCGATGCGGCACCACCGTCGCCGCCCTTCTCATCGGCGACGGCGCCGTCCGCGGTGTCCGCTTGACCGACGGCAGCGAGATCACGGCAGCGACCGTCATCGCCGCGTGCGACCCTCACACCGTGCTCGTCGACTGGCTCGACGAGCCCCCGCCAGCGGCTCGGCGCATGATCCGCCGATGGCGCTGCCGGCCGGTGGCCGATGGCTACGAGTCGAAGATCGATGCCGTCCTGTCGGCCCCGCCCCGGTTCGCCGGTATCGACCAGCTCGAGCAACGCCACCCGGGGGTGGAGCTGCTCGGCCCCACCGCCGTGGTGAGCCCCACACCGCAGCAACTGGTCGAGGCCCACCGCTTGCGGGCTATCGGAGAGGTCGCCGAGCGGCCGACGCTCCTCGTCAACGCACCGTCGGTCCTCGATCCGACGATGGCGCCAGCCCCCGGACAGCACATCCTCAGCCTGGAGACGCTGTTCACCCCGTACGCACTTCGCGGCGGCTGGCAGAACTCAACCGAGCCCGAACGGTGGCTCGAGCTCTGGGGTTCGCTGGCCGAGCCGGGTTTCGCCGACACGGTCGACCGGTGGCGGGTGATGACCCCAGACCGCTACGAACGTGAGTTCTCCATGCACCGCGGCCATACGCCTGCTTACGCCGCACCGCCGCTGCTCACCTTCCTGGGCCGCAACCGGGAGCTGAGTCGCTACCGGACCCCGATCGCCGGCCTCTATCTCTCGGGCGCCGGGACCTACCCGGGCGCCGGCATCTTTGGTGCCTCGGGCCGCAACGCTGCGACCACCGTGATCGGCGACCTGACGGGTCCGGTACGACGCCGGATGCACCGGCTCCGCCTCCGGGCGATCCGGACCGCGCCCCGCTGGTTGCTCCGGTGACCGCCCCCGGCGAGGCCGAGCCGGCGAGCCTGCCGCTCAGTGTCAACCTGATGCCCACCGGACCGATCGAGCAGGTGGTCGAGCTCGCCCGGCTGGCGGAGGAGCGTGGGTTCGAGCGGTGCTGGGTATATGACGAAGGGCTGGTGACCCGGGATGTCTACGTGACGCTGGCGGCGGTGGCGACAGCCACCGACCGGATCTTGATCGGGCCGGGCATCACCAACCCCTACGTCCGCCATCCCGGGGCCACGGCGGTGGCCGTCGCCAGCCTCGACGAGCTGAGCGGGGGCCGGGCGTTCCTCGGTCTCGGCGCCGGCGGTGGGCTCACGTTGGACCCTCTCGCGCTCACTCGGCGTCGACCGCTGGCGGCGGTCGAGCAGATGGTTGGGGTGCTGCGATCGCTGTGGGCCGGCGACACGGTCTCGGCCCGAGGGCCCGTCTTCGATTTCGATCGAGCCCGTCTCGACTTCGGCCGGCCGGACATCGAGATCATCCTCGCCGGTCGCGGGCCTCGCATGATCGACCTCGGTGGGCGGGTGGCCGACGGCTTCTACCTCAGCTACGTCCACAAGTCGCTGCTGCCACCGACGATCGCTCGGCTGCGGGCGGCCCAGCCGGGCCGGGCCCGGCCGTTCCGGATCGTCTACTCGACGATGGTGGCCACCACCGACGACGAACGGGAAGCGGCCCGGGCCCAGCTCAGCTTCCGGTTGGTCGACTCGCCGCCCGCCGTTCGTCGCCTCGTCGGCGTGAGCGACGCCCACGTCGACCGCCTCCGAGACGCGTTGGCCGAGGGTGGGCCCTCGGTGGCGGCCCGCCACGTCGACCCCGACTGGGTCGACCAGTTCGTCATTGCCGGTACGAGAACCGAGGCCAGCAAGGAGCTCCGCACCCTGCTGGCCGATGGCGGGATCGACGAGTTCCAGGTGCCGGTGACCGACCTCGACCGAGGAGCGGGGCTGATCGACTCGACCGTCGACTTGCTCGCCGGCTGAGAGAGCGTGCGGCGGGCACCGTGGCGCCGGATCCTTGGGGGGGTGCGGTTAGCGACCCTCCCAGCGGGCCAGGTCGGGCGGATCGAACCCGAGGTGCTCCAGGGCTCGGCCAACCGAGTGGTCGACGAGATCGGTGATGGTCCCCGGCCGGTTGTAGAACGCAGGCACCGGGGGCTGGATGATGCCGCCCATCTCTGCCACCTGGGTCATGAGCCGGAGGTGGCCGAGGTGGAAGGGCGTCTCCCGAACCAGCAACACGAGCGGTCGCCGCTCCTTGAGGGTCACATCGGCCGCCCTGGCCACCAGCTCGGAGCTGTAGGAGGTGGCGATGGCCGAGAGCGTCTTGATCGAGCAGGGGGCCACGATCATGCCCCGGGTCGGGAACGACCCGCTGGCGATCGGGGCCGAGATGTCACGCAGCGGGTGGACGACGTCGGCCAGGGCCTCGATCTCGGCCGCCGTGTGGTCGGTCTCCACCCCGAGGGTCGTGCGGGCCGGCCCGGTGAGCAGGAGGTGGATCTCGGTCCCGCCGATCGCCCGCAACAGCTCCAAGGCCCGGATGCCGTAGATCGATCCGCTGGCGCCCGTGATGGCGACCACCACCCGATCCGGGCGCGCTCGCACGGTCATGATCCGGCGCTCACGTCAGGTACGGTCCCAGGTCGATCGCCGGGTAGGCGACCCGCTCCCCGTACTCCCGCCGCTCTCGCTTGTAGGTGGCGTCGACCCCGAGCTTGGTACTGATTCCCCTCGTGTCTGCGGTCGGGTCCATCTCGTGGCCCTGGGCACCAGGCACGGTGAAGGTGTCGGTGGCCCAGTCGACCCGGTTGGTCAGCGCCCAGGTGATCTCGGCCGCGTCGTCGATGTCGATATCGCGGTCGACCACGATCACGTTGCGGATGTTGATGTGGGCCGTCATCGCCGCCATCGCCAGGTTCTTCGGGGTGCCGGGGTTGTCCCGGTCGATCTGGATCACGGCCAGGAACCCGTTTCCGTAGGGCGGGATTCGGACGTCGGCCGCCGGATCGAGGTGGCGGATGAACCGCCGCAGCAGGGGTTCCCTGGGCAGGATGTTGCCGAGATAGATGTGCTCGTACCAGCCAGGGATGATCGTCTGGTAGACGGGGTCGTCCCGCCACGACACCGCAGTGATCGCCAGGGTCGGGGAGTTCCACGCCTCACCGTGGTAGCCGTGGAACTCGGCCAGCGGGCCCTCGGGCGCTCGCTCGGCGGGCCGGATCTCGCCTTCGAGCACGATCTCGGCCGCCGCCGGGATGTCGATGTCGACCGTGACACCCCGGCAGACCTCGACCCCCTGGCCTCGCAGCGCGCCGGCGATGAGCAGCTCATCGACGGTCGTTCGCACCCCGGCGGCGATCATGATCGCCGGGTCGAGGCCGATCGCCAGCGCAACCGGGTACGGGGCCTCCGGATCCGGCCGGTTCCGCATGAACGTGCCGACATCACGCCACTCGTTGAGGTTGAAGCCGAACGTGCGGTCGTCCATCCGCAGCATCCGGTTGTACGAGAGGTTGCCCCGACCCGACACCGGGTCTTTGGTGACGGTGACCGCGCCCGTGATGAACGCACCGCCGTCGCCCCTGCTGTGCGTCGGCACCGGCAACTGCGACACGTCGACCTCGTCGCCGGTGACGCAGTTGTCGTGCCATGCCGCGGTGTCGACCGGGACCGTGGAGACACCGTTGGCCGGCTCCAGCGCCTCGCCCATCCGCTCGACGATCTCGGATGGCTCGCAGCCGAGGGCGATCGCCGCCCGCCGGTGCGAGGTGACGGCGCCGGCAAAGATCGGCCAGGGGCTCCCGGTCACGTTCTCGAACAGTGCAGCCCCCACGTCGTTGCGAGCCAGTGAGGCGGCGACGTCGGCCAGCTCGTGGGTCGGCGACACCTCCCGCCCGATCCGCACCAGCTGCCCTGCGGCGTCGAGGGCGGCGAGATAGGTCCGGAGGTCGGCCACGCTCATGGCCGACCAACCTAGATCCTTGGGGACGTGAACCGTGATTTTGTGTCAGAGTCCCGGCGCCGGGCTCCGTCCCGGCGCTCGCTAGATCCTTGGGGACGTGGACCTGTGATTTTGTATCGAGTTCTGGGATGTTTGGCCGGAGGCCAAACTCCAGGCGCCGGGCACCGTCCCGGCGCACGCTAGTGGACCGGGGAGCACACCAGTGCCCTGGTGGGGTCGGTTGGGTAGCTTGGCGGGCGTGACGGCTCCCTCTCAGCCAGCCCCTCTCGACGTCCAGCTTGCCAACGCCCGCCTCGCCGACGGTCGCCTCGTCGACCTCGGGATCACCGACGGCCGGATCGCCGAGGTCCGCCCGGTGGGGGAGCGGGCGCCGTCAACCGATCGAGCGGGGGTGACCGTCCACGATCTCGGCGGATGGTTGCTGCTCCCGGCCATGGCCGAGCCTCACGCCCACCTCGACAAAGCGCTGACTGCCGACCTCGTCCCCAATCCGTCGGGGGACCTGCTCGGCGCCATCGCCGCCTGGGTCGAGGCCGCCGCCAGCGGCACGTTCGACCACGACAGCACCGTCGAGCGGGCGGCGGCGGCGATGGAGCTCCTCCTCGTGCACGGCGCGGTCGCGGTTCGGACCCATGTGAACGTGCTGCCGTCGACCGGTGTTGCCAACGTGGTGGCCGTGCGGGAGGCCGCGGCCCGGTTCGCCGGGATGCTCGACGTCGAGATCGTGGCCCTCACCGGAACGCCGATGACCGGTCCCGACGGCGGGCCCCAGCGGACGGCGCTGGCCGAGGCGCTCGAGGTCGGGGTCGATCTGGTCGGCGGGTGCCCTCACCTCGACCCCGACGGGAGCGGGCTGATCG
>JAOTYQ010000387.1 GCA_029861725.1 Acidimicrobiia bacterium
CTGGCTCCAGCCGCACTGGTGAGCATGAGGAACTGGCGTCCTGCTGGTCGACCATCACCGGGATCACCGCTTTCAGAAAGTGATACGGCGCCTTCACGCATCCTTCGTACACAGCGTCGAGGTCTTCTGGTGTCGAGTCGGCGAACGAACCGGTTACCACCTGGCCACTGAACGCGGTGGCGGAATCGATGCGCCCGAAACGCTCCAGGGCGGCTTCAACCAGACGGGCACTGGTCTCCGGCTTCGAAAGATCGCCCACACCTTTCGAAGGTGTTGGACTACGCCACCCGCCGCTGACGGCCTTTCGGACGCGGTGTCCGGCCTCCGTCATTGCCGAGTGCGCGAGGAGCCGATTGTGCGTGGGTATCGGGCTTCGTTTCTAGTGAAACGGCCGTCGCCGGCGTCAACTCCTTGTGGACATCGAGGACGGTCCGAGGCGGGTCGACTGCATGCTGACTGATGTCGACGACTGTTGATGCGGATGGCGGAGTGTGTTAGGCAAGTCGGGCTTCGCGCCCGGAGAGGCGCGATGGGCAGCCAAACAGGAGGGAAGCACATGTCCAAGATCTTCCGTCGAACCATTGCAGCGGGATTGGCGGCCTGCATGCTGCTGGCCGGGTCTGTGACGGCAGCTGAAGCCACACGAGGACGGGGTTACGAGGAGCAGGAGCACCCGGCAGGGCGCTTCTACGGCAACTTCGAGCTGGGGATACTGCTATTCACCGGCGGCGGGGTGGAGGAGATCTGCAACGATGCACCCGAACCGGTCGTCCTTGCTCGCGTATTCGAGCGGAACGACGGCACCGTTGTGCTGAGGGCCTACACCCGCGAGATGCCGTTCGTCTTGTACTACTCGGAGCTGGGTGCCCCGGAGTTCATCGACCAGACATGTCAGGCGTTGTTCGACGACGATCCGGAGACCATGCCGGTCCAGCCTTTTGCCAGCGGGACGGGCAGGTTCAGAGAGCGCATCGTCACTACACCGGACGGCGTTGAAGATCACTTCAATGCCGTCAGCGGGCGGGCGACCGGCCCTGACGGAACGACCTGGAAGGTACGGACCTGGGCCGACTTCATCATCGACAACGGTGTGCTGATCGGCGACCCGGCCGAGTTCCAGGGCCTTTCCATCCGCCAGGTCGGACGCTGACCGTCGTCGTTCAGTGACCGGGCCTGTGGTCCTTGCCGTGACCGCGCTGGCCCGCTGTCCCAAGTGACGAGCTGCTGCCCTGGCCGCCGGTGATCACGAGCACAGCAGTCGTGATGCCGAGGAGTTGTGCTTCGGTCTGAGGGGCTGAGGGGAGCACTATCGGGTATCCGTTGGCCCGCGGTGGGTGCGAGTTGCCCGTACGGGCAGCACCTGCCGCAGGGCGCTTGATCGGTTGGAACTGCGCGCTACACGCCGAGGACGGCCAGGAGCTCGGCGCTCACCGCCGGGGGGTCGACATCGACTGCGGCCCGGATCTTCGTGCCTCTGTGGCCGGCGGGCGAGGGTCCGGCGGGCCCGGCCGCGCTGGCGACAGGGTCGTCATTCGGGTCGAGGAGGGTCGCTCTGCCCCGGTCGTCGACGGTGATGGTCCGGTCGGACCAGCGGCACAGCTCGGGGCGGACCAGCACCGCTGCGGTCAACGGGTCGTGGAGGGCAACGCGAGGGTCGGGGAGATCGAAGTCCTGGTCCTGGGCCCGGAGCCACTCCCGGCACAGGGCGGCCAGAGTCTGGTTGAGCCGGTCGCCGCCGGCCAGGCGGTGGACGTCGGGGTCGTCGAGGCCGGTCCGGAACGTCACCTCGGCCGGGACCACAGTGGCGTCGAGCCGCTCGCCTAGTCCCAGCACGTGCTGAACCGCGACCGGATCGCAGTACCAGTTCCACTCGGGGCGGCGGCCCGAGGCCTCGCCCCAGGGGCCTGACGGCCGATCGTGGTCGAACTTCCCGCCCATGATGGTCAGTGGCGGGAGGTCGACCCCGGCCCGGGCCAGGGCCCCCAGGTTGGTCAACGGGCCAATGGCCACCACCAGATCGGGGGTGGCCTCGTCGAGGCCTGCGACCAGCGCCTCGACCCGGGCCTCGGCACCGGCGGCACCCCCGGGCTCGGTTTCGATACGGAGCGTCGGTCGCGGATCGTCCAGCACCGCCCGACCCTCGTGGCCGAACAGAAGCCCATGGCGACCGTCGGTCAACGGCACCGACAGCCCGGTGACCACCCGGACCGGCGGCGCTCCGGCCAGGTCGAGCAACCGGCGGACGATGGCGTCGCGGATCGAAAGGTCGCCAAACACGGTCGAGATCCCGACCAGCTCCAGGTCGGGTTGGCGGAGCACGTAGGCCAGGGCCAAGGCATCGTCGACGTCGGTCCCGATGTCGGTGTCGATCCAGATCCGCATCGGGCCGACCCTATCGGTCACCACGTCCTGGGACCGGATCGATGTTCCCGGTTAGCGTTGCCCCATGGCAGTGCTCAACCTCGAAGTGGTGGCCCGGTTCCGAGAAGACGGCTACGTCCGGACCGATGGGCTGATCGACCGGGACGAGCTCGAGCGGTACGGATCGGCGATCGACCGGGCCGTGGCCAGCCGCACCGCCGGCGACGAGCGAGCGCTGGTCGACAAGACCGCCTACGAGCAGTCGTTCGTCCAATGCATGCGGCTGTGGGAGACCGACCTCGGCGTCCGCCCCCTGACCTTCCACCCGACCCTTGCCCAGGCCGCAGCCGAACTGCTCGAGGTGGAGGCAGTGCGGCTGTGGCAGGACCAGGCTCTGTACAAGGAGCCGGGCGGGCGGCGGACCGACCCCCATCAGGACGCCCCGTTCTGGCCCGTGGGTGACGCTCCCCTGGTCTCGGCCTGGATCCCCCTCGAGCCCTCCACCGAAGCCAACGGCGCCCTCGGGTACATCCCCGGATCCCACCGGCTCGGCAAGCTGCGCACCGTCGACCTGACCAGTCCAGAGGTGGCCTATGACATCCTGGCCGACCCTGCGCTCGCCGGCCGCCGACCGATCACCGTCGAGGCCGAGGTCGGCTCGGTGGTGTGGCATCACGGTTCCACCGTCCACGGTGCCGGGCCCAACGCCACCGACGCCACACGCCGGGCCTTCACCATCGTCTACCTGGCCGACGGGTACCGGCGGGCGAAGCCGTGGCCCAACTTCCCCCTCGACCGGGCCGGGGTTGGGGTTGGAGACCTGATGGAGGGCGAAGGCTTGCCCCTGGCGTGGCCCCGCCCCGACGGCGACGTGCCCGACCCACCCGACCGCGTGGGCGAGTCGACCGGCCCCCAGCAGCACGTGGTGCCCTCATGATCAGGGTGCGGGCTGCCCTCCGCCATCAGTCGAGCAGCGAGAAGCAGTAGCCCAGAGGCCGCTGTCCGATCGGCTATCAGCCGGCCACTCAGTGCGCTACGACCGCCCGGTTGACGTCTTGGTCAAGACAGAATCGAGCCACGGTCAGCTCCTCGATCCGGTCGCAAGTTGCTCTGAAGATCATCAAGCACAGGCTGCTTCCGATCTTAACCAGCGTCAGCAGGAGGTCAGCAGCCGACACTCTGGGCCACTGTGTTGAGGACTGCCTGTGGAGTTCGCCGGTGATCTCGAGAAGCGCGGCTGGACCTGCATCGAGGTCCCCTACTCCACCATTTGGAACATTTCCATAGTGGCATCCACTGCTCCACCGCCTCAGTCTGGCGGGAGTTCTCGACTGATCGGTACCACGCTGGTCCTTCACGTGATGGGGGGCCGGGTGGTCCTGGTCCAACTGCCATAGCCCCGAGCAGAGGCCACGATTGGGTGGTCAACGAGCCGGCGAGTTTCCTGGGGCTACGAGCCATATGGGTCTGGGACGCCGAGATCAGCTCTCCAACAGCTGACAACCGCACACATACGCCGCCCGAGTGAGCATCAGAAACCGAGGACCGGGCCGTCAGTTGCTTGGCCGAGGCGGCCACGGGTGCGGGCCGGCCCAGATGGGCGACGGAGCGAGAGGTGAGCAGAGCCCATCGTTCCGGCACGATGGTGATCGGCGACCGGCTTCGAGCCGCGGGGTCACTCGCCTTCGGCTGGTGGCTCGCTGTCTGGGGCCTCGGTGGCTGGGGCCTCGGTGGCTGGGGCCTCGGTGGCTGGTGGCTCGGTCGGCGTTGGCCCGTCGTCGCCGGAGTCGCCGTTGCGGGTGAGGGCGACGATGAGTGCTATGACGGCAACCACGACAGCGATGGCGGCGATCACTGAGCCAGCCGACAAGCCACCTCCGCCGCCGGCGGAGGAGACCGTCACGCTCTGGCCTGCTGGTCGTTGTGGTGGGGGCGAGGTGTACTCGGTGCCGGGTGCGGGAGGCACCGTGGCGTGGGTCGGATCCATCGGCACGTTCACGGTTTGACCGCTGAGGCTGACCGAATCGGTCCATCGCTGGCCGTCCCAGTAGCGGGCGTCACCTTGGCTGGTCGGATCTCGATACCACCCTGCGGTTGCCATGCTTCCTCCTTGGTGTCGAACCGTCGACCGGTGACCCTAGCCGACGATGAATGGACGACTTGGCTTCTCGACACCCGCCTTTGCCAAGGGCAGTGCCCAACATGCTCCCGAGGTTGCGATGATGAGCGGCGTCACCGTTGTCGCTAGCGTCGCCGTCGATAGCCTAAACGCCCGACCGGCGGTCCGCTCGATCGTCCCCAGCCCGGCCGACTGAACACGAGATCAAGGTCCTGCATTCGCGATGATGGCAAGCCCAGCCCTCGGACAGTCGCGTGTGCTCCACTCACGAGCGGGTGCCGGCGGTCACCTTGCCGCCGCCCATTTTGGCCACAGCGCGGATGTGGAGCTTCGGTGCGTCCGCAGGCAGATCTTCCAGCGGGGTGACGTCGACCTCCAAGCCGCCGGTGACGCTGTCATCATCGAAGTCGACGGCCCAGTCGGGAGGGACCGTGACTTGAAAACCACCCATCGTCGCCTTGAGCTCGAGCGAGGCCCCTCCCGGGTCGAGGGTGGCGTCTCGCAAATCGAGATCCACACCACCCATCGAGGAGATAACGGTTCCTGATTTCAAGCTCGTGGCTCGGCTGTGGAACTTCTTGGCGCCAAAGACGGCAGCAACCTGGAAGTCGTCGCTGCGCTCATCGCCTCGACCCAGCCTCTTCGACATCACTCGACCGACGACAGCCAGGATGATCTGCACCACGACGAGGACGAGCACGACTCGTGCCAACTTGGTTCGCATGTCAAGGTCTCCTTCGGTCATGTTGCCCACAGAAGCCAAGCAAGCCACAGAGGGCTACCAGTGATGTCAATCAAGGGCGGTGGCGATCGTTGCCTGGATGTCCAGTCTCGTGGCCGAGCCCACGCCGCCATAGAGACCAACGTCCCCACCCAGTGGAGGTGAGCTGTCAGGCCCTGGTCGCGTGCCCGGGTACGACGGCCTTGCGTGGTCCCCCTGGTCGGCCGGCTCGACCGTGAGCGTTGTAGGGCGCTCTGTACGCGCCGGTGAGTTGGCGTCGTGGGCGACGAACATGACCTCGTCGCCGATCAACTTCACCAGTCGGGCACCAGCCGCAGTGACGGCATCGTGGGCTTAGCCCTCGAAGTCCTCGACTGACGCCACAACCCGTATCCTGCGATCCCCGCCGTCCGCTGTGACGCCTCCACCCACCAACCCGACAATCAAGCGCAGAACGCTCCGAACTACCCACGACGACACTCACTCAGCCTTGGCAGGGCGGTCGCGCCGGCAGCATCCATCGGGATCGACGGCCTGCTCGATCTGATCCCACTCGGGCCCCTCCGGGGGGAGTTCGCCGCCCGGGAAAAAGACTCCGCTACGCAAGATCCGGGTTATGCCGCAGCGCCCGGGTTGTTGGCCGGGCGCTGCGGTTCTTTCCTTTGGGAGGTTGTGGGTGAGGTTGTTATTAGGTGGTTCCGTGGTTGGCGTTGGGTTGGTGCATGGTCAGCTCCATCCGTTGCCGGACCAGGTTGCTCCGGACCAGGTCGCTCCGGACCAG